>NZ_RZSF01000155.1:0-15359 GCF_004023325.1 Mesorhizobium sp. M1A.F.Ca.ET.072.01.1.1
GTCTGGATGTCCGGGATGTCGGCATTGGTCGGCAGCATGTAGTCGGCGAGGTTGCCGTTGACGATCCGGCCATGGCGGCGATCGACGATGCCTTCTTCCAGCAGCGCCTGGCCGATACCCATGATGATGCCGCCCTTCCACTGGCTCTCCGCCAGCTTGGGGTTGTAGAGTCGGCCGGAATCCAGCGCCGACACGACGCGCGACACGCGCACCGTTCCAAAATCCTCGTCGACGCGCACCTCGACGAAATGCGCGCACCAGGAGTGGCGGGAATAATCGCCCTCGGTGTGCGGCAGCGCCATGGCGATGGTGGTGTAGTTGTTGTAGCGCTGCTCCGGCGTGAAGCTGGCCGGAACCGTGTCGCCCTTAGCCTCGATCTTTTCGCGACCGAGGGCGCGCATCAGCTCGGCGATCGAGAACTCCGGGCCGTCACCGCGCGGCGAGCCGATGCGGCCCCCTTTCACTTGAAGCGTGTTCGCCTGCAGCCCATGGAAGGGCGAGCGCGGATCGGAGAGCGCCAGCCCGATCAGCTCGTCGAGCGCCTGGCCCGCCGCCTTGTAGACGGCGCCGGTCATGACACCGGCAAGCCGCGAGCCGCCGGTGACGCCGGCGCGGGCGAAGTGGGAATCCCCCAGCCTCACCGACACCTTCTCCACCGGCACGCCAAGCGTCTCGGCCGCGGTCTGCGCCAGGATCGTGTAGGTGCCCTGGCCCATGTCGATGGAGGAGCTCTCGACCTCGACCGAGCCGTCGGCCAGGAGCTTCACCACGGCCTCGCCATAGGCGCGCCGAACCGGATAGGTGCCGGCCGCGACGCCCCAGCCGATGAGCTGGTGGCCGTCACGCATCGAGCGCGGCTCGCGCGAACGCTTGGCCCAGCCGAAGGCTTCCGCGCCGGCGGCGAAGGCCTCGCGCAACTGCCTTGTCGACCACGCCTTCTTCGCGTGGGGATCCTGCTCGGCATAATTGATCAGCCGCATCTCCAGCGGGTCGATACCGAGTTCATGGGCGAGCTCGTCGATGGCGCATTCGATACCGAAGGCGCTCGGGTTCTCGCCCGGCGCGCGCTTCGCCCCCGGCACCACCGTGTTCACCCTGACCACATTCTGTTTCGAGGAGAAATTGGGCGTCGCATACATGATCGAGGTGACGGAGCCGAGCGGCTCGACCCACATGCCGTCAACCGCCGTCTCGTTGACGCCGCGATGCACGATCGACTGGATGCGGCCCGCCTTGTCGGCGCCGATCGCAACAGTCTGGCGCGTCGCGGCGCGGCCGCCATAGGAGGTGAAATTCTGCGGGCGGTTGAGCACCAGCTTCACCGGGCGTCCGAGCATCTTTGCCGCTGCCGCGGCCACCGCGCTGTGCGCGAGCGCCAGCGCCTTGGAGCCGAAGCCGCCGCCGATATAGGGCGAGACCAGCCGCACATTCTCGAACGGCACGCCAAACCATTCGGCATAGGTGCGCGCCATGCCGTCGAGCCACTGGCTCGGTTCCCAGATGGTGAGCTGGTCGCCCTCCCAGCGCGCGATCAGCCCGTGCGGCTCCATCGCCGCCTGGAACTCGCGCGGCGTGTTGTAGGCGGCGCAGACGCGCACCGGTGCCTCGGCGAAGGCGGCCTCGGGGTCGCCCCATTCCTTGGTCATGGCGTCGACCGGAATACCGTCGCTGCCGTCGCTGAGGTCGACGATTGCCGGCGTCTCGTCATAGCTGACCTTGACCAGCGCCGCGGCGGCGACGGCCTGCTCGAAGGTCTCGGCCACGACGGCAGCAATGTGCTGGCCGGAAAAGGTGACCTCGCGGACGAGCGGGCAATAGGTTTCTTCGGACGGCTGTCTGCCGAACCAGTCCGATGCCGAATTCAGTTCCATGATGGTGTCGGGCGTCAGCACGGCGAGCACGCCTGGCGCGGTTTCCGCCGCGCGCGTGTCGATGCCGGTGACCTTGCCGGCGGCAATCGTCGCGCCGACCAGTACCGCATGGGTCAGGCCTTCGAGCTGCTGTTCGAACGCGTAATGCGCCGCGCCGGTGATCTTGGCCGGGCCGTCGACGCGCGACAGGCGCCCGCCCACCGCTTCGAGGCGCGCGCTGTCGGAGCCTGCGTGTTTCATGTCATGAACGGTCATGCCGTTTCTCCCAATTGGAGGATGGCGCGCGCGATCACGCGGGGCGCCAATGCGATCTTGTAGTGGTTGGCGCCGTGGTCGACGGCGCCCTCCATGACGAGCTCGCTCGCTTTGCGAACGGACGCTTCGTCGAGCGGCTTGCCCTTCAGCGCCTCTTCGACGGCGCGCGCCCGCCACGGTTTCGTCGCGACGCCGCCGACCGCGACGCGGATGTCGCGTATGGTGCGGCCGTCGCCCTCGAGCTCCAGTCCGACGGCAGCGCTCGCCGCCGCGAACTCATAGGACTGGCGGTCGCGGACCTTGAGATAGGTCGACCGCCGGGCCGCGGCCGAGCCCGGGATCTCGATGGCCGTGATCATTTCGCCGGGGCGGATGTCGTGCTCGCGTTCGGCCGTGGCGCCAGGGGCGAGGAAGAAGTCCTCGACCTTCAGCTTCCGCTCGCCGAGATCGACCTCGGCGTCGAAGGCGACCAGCGCGATGGCAAGATCGCCCGGATAGGTGGCGATGCAGGCTTCGCTGGTGCCGAGCACCGCATGGCCGCGCGTGACGCCGCCGATCGCCGAGCAGCCGCTGCCCGGCTCGCGCTTGTTGCAGGCCGGGAAGTTCTGCGGATCGCGGAAATAGGGACAGCGCGTGCGCTGCATCAGGTTGCCGCCGATGGTCGCCATGTTGCGCAGCTGCGCCGAGGCCGCCTGCCACAACGCTTCCGAAACCGCTGGGAAGTGGCTTTTCACCTCGGCGTTGTCGGCGACATGGCTCATCTTGGCCAGCGCGCCGATGACGGCGCGGTCGGCGGTTACATCAATGGCGTTGAGCCCCTCGATATGGCTGATGTCGATGACGGTGGCCGGTTCGGCGACGCCGCATTTGGCGAGATCGATGAGCGTCGTGCCGCCGGCAAGCAGCATGGCGCCGGGAAGGGCGGCCGCGTTGCGCGCGGCCTCGACGCTGTCGGCGCGAAGATAGGAAAAGTCTCTCATGAGCGGAGCTCCCTAGCTGCCTGGCGGACGGCGGCGACGATGTGCGGATAGGCGCCGCAGCGGCACAGATTGCCGGCCATGTATTCGCGGATCTCCTCGTCGGAGCCGGCATGGCCCTCGCGGATGCAGGCCACCGCCGACATGATCTGTCCCGGCGTGCAGTAGCCGCACTGGAATGCATCCTGTTCGAGGAATGCGGCCTGCACGGCGTGCAGCGTGCCGTCTTCGTCGGCGAGCCCTTCTATTGTCGTGATCGAGCGTCCCTCGACCTGGGCGGCGAGCGTCAGGCAGGCGAGCACCCGCTCACCCTCGACATGGACCGTGCAGGCGCCGCACTGGCCCTGGTCGCAGCCCTTCTTGGTGCCGGTGAGGTGGAGCCGCTCGCGCAGCGCGTCGAGCAGGGTAACCCGCGGCTCGATATCGAGCGCGTGGTCACGGCCGTTGATGGTGAGGTGGATGGACAAGGTGGTGGGGCTTGCGCCGTTGCTGGCCTGGCCGTTCCTGAAATGGCCGTCTTCGGGAGGGTCGATGATTGTCTGGCTGGTCATGAGGCGTCGGGCTCCGATTGCTGGACGCTAGGGGGAGGGAAATGGGGCTTGGGAGGAGAGGGGCAAGGCGTCGAAGCAGCTAATCTCCCCCCTTGCGGGGGAGATGCCCGGCAGGGCAGAGGGGGTCGTCTCACGTCGAGCGCCAACGTCCTCGCGCGTCGCGCGCCAGCAAGGCGCTTCACGCGCCAGCAAGGCGTTTCACGCGCGGCGACCCCCTCTGTCGCCTTCGGCGACATCTCCCCCTCGAGGGGGGAGATTAGGCGCTTACCCCGTGACATATCGCTTCCCCTGATTATATGATAAGACAACTCCACTAAAACGGAGGCGCCTCCGTTTATTTACGTGGGGGCTGACCCGCATAGGTTCAAGCCCCATATTGCGAGAGTGGAGAAAAAACTGACTGAACAGCCCCCGGAGCTTGCCGAAAAGCCTGAAACGCCGGCGCCAAAGCCGCTGCGCGCCGATGCGCGGCGCAACCGCGACAAGCTTGTCGAGGCGGCGGCGCAGGCGTTTGCGGCCGAGGGTGTCGATGCCTCGCTGGAGGAGATCGCCAAGCGGGCAGGAGTCGGCATCGGCACGCTCTACCGGCATTTCCCGACGCGCGAGCATCTGGTCGAGGTGGTCTACCGCCGCGAGGTGGAAGGGCTCTGCCATGCGGCCGAGGAACTCGCCGGCGCTCATCCGGCCGATGTCGCGCTGGAACTCTGGATGCAGCGCTTCGTCGACTATATCGCCACCAAACGCGGTCTGGCGACAAGCCTGCGGCTGCTGCTCACCACCAACTCGACGCTGTTCTCCGATACCTCAGGCCGCGTATCCGGCGCGCTGAAGGGGCTGGTCGAACAGGCCGCAGCTGCGGGGAAGATCCGCGCCGACGTCGATGCGTCGGACGTGCTGCATGCGCTGGGCGGCATCTACTCCGCCCCCAACACGCCCGACTGGCGGGACCGCTCGGGGCGGCTGGTGAAGCTCTTGATGGATGGGCTGAGGTTCGGGGCATCGGAGGCGGCGAAAGCCGGCTGAAACACGGCTAGCTGGGCGCGCTTCGTCTGTCCGGTTCCAAGCTGGTGATCCAGTCCGCAAAGGCCGACATCGCGACGGTCGGTTCCCTGGACTTCAACTTGGTCAGCCAATAGCTGCCGAGCGATATGGAGGCCTGGAAAGGGCGCCTTATCGACCCCTTGCTCAGTTGTCGCGAAAACATCAGCGCCGGAGCCAGCGCAACGCCTGCCCCTTGTTCGGCGGCTTCCATCATCGCCAGTGAAGAATCGAAGACGATCGCGCTCGCGAAGTTCGCAGGCGCTTCCATACCGGCGGCCTCGAACCAGCGGCTCCATTCGTCCTGACGGTAGCTGCGCAGCAAGGTAAGCGCGCCGAGGTCCTGCGGCGCGTGAAGCGTCGCCGCCAGTTCCGGCGTGCAAAGCGGCGTCAGAGCTGCTTCGAAAAGTTCAGTCGCATGAAGGCCATTCCAGGCGCCGTTGCCGAAGCGGATCGAAAAATCCAATCCCTCGGCCGCCAGGTCGACGCGGTTGTTGTTGGTGGACAGGCGCAGCTCGACGAACGGATGGGTGCGCCGGAAGTCTTCCAGTCTCGGAAGCAGCCAGCCGACGGCGAAGGTTCCGACGGCGCCGACGACGAGCGGTTCGCGCAGTTTTCCAGATCCGACCCGCTCCAGCGATCGCGCCAGGCGGTCGAAGGCGTCGCCGACGATCGGCAGCAGAGCCTCGCCTTCCGCCGTGATCTTGAGGCCGCGAGGCAACCTGCGAAACAGCTGCACGCCGAGCCGCTGTTCGAGCGATCGAACCTGCTGGCTAACGGCGGCCTGCGTCACCGCCAACTCGATGCCGGCGCGTGTGAAGCTGAGATGCCTGGCCGACGCCTCGAAGGCCCGCAATGCATTGAGCGGCAGGTAAGGTCGAACCATCGATGCCCAAGATTATCTTATAGCTGTTGCGATTTATCATCGTTTGTAGCCGGTTCGAAGGGGTCATAAACCCGCAATCGTCCGATCCAGAGGGAGCAGATCATGTGCAGCCGGCTTCGCTTCACCATCGCTGCCGTCGTCCTCGCCTGCGCGCCGGGCAGCCTGTCGGGCGCTCGTGCCGCCGATCAGGACGCCAAGGTAAGGCAGCTAGTCGATGAGGCGGTGAAGCCGGTGATCGCCCAGTACGACATTCCGGGGATGGCCGTCGCCGTGTCCGTGAACGGCGAGCGCTTCTTCATCGACTATGGCGTGGCCGAGAAGGACACCCAGGCAGCCGTCACGCGCGATACGTTGTTCGAGCTCGGCTCAATCAGCAAAACCTTCACCGCGACGCTCGCGGCCTATGCCGAGGTCGAGGGCAAGCTCGCACTTGGCGACAAGGTCGGCAAGCACATGCCCGAGCTTCAGGGCAGCGCGCTGGGCGATGTCAGGCTGCTCGACCTCGCCACGCACACGGCCGGCGGTTTCCCGCTGCAACTGCCCGATACGGTGAAGACGCAAAAACAGCTCATCGCCTATTATCGCCAATGGAAGCCGCAATTCGCGGCCGCCACCACCCGCACCTACGCCAACCCGAGCATCGGCCTGCTCGGGATGGCCACCGCCAAGGCGATGGGCGCGAGCTTTCCGGCGCTGATAGAAAGACGGCTGTTGCCGGAATTGGGCTTGCGGCGAACTTACGTCAACGTCCCGGCCGCACAGATGAAATCCTACGCCTGGGGCTACAACCGCAACGACAAGCCTGTCCGCGTCACCCCGGCATTGCTCGCCGAAGAGGCCTACGGGATCAAGTCGAACGCAGTCGACATGATCCGCTTCATCGAGGCCAACATGGGCGTCGGCAAGGTGCCGGACGATGTCGCACGCGCGCTCGAAGCCACCCACACCGGTTATTTCCGCGCGGGCGAACTCATCCAGGATCTGATCTGGGAGCAGTATCCCTATCCGGTCGACCTGGCGAAGATCGTCGCCGGGAACGCGCCCAGTATGCTGCAGCCGATCCCTGCAACTGCGATCGAGCCGCCGATGGCGCCACGCGCCGACGTGGTGCTCGACAAGACCGGCGACAAACGGCTTCGGCGCCTATGTCGCCTATGTCCCGTCGAGGAAGATCGGCATCGTCATGCTGGCGAACAAGGCTTACCCGAATGAGGCGCGAGTCAGGGCGGCCTACCAGGTGCTGTCGCGGCTCACCGACTAGCCGCGCGTCCGATCGCTTCGGCGCTCCTGGGCCAATGCACTTTTCACCGGCGCTCCGCCTGCGCCCCAAAAAACCTGCCCAAAATGGAGAAACAGATGACCTCGATCACCCGGCGTTCAGCGCTTGCCGGCGCATTCGCATCCTTGCCGATCGTCCGTATCCAGGCGGCGACGCGGCCGGGCAAGGCCGATGTGGTGGCCGCGACCAAGGCGGTCGAAGCGCTCGAAGCCAGGAATGGCGGGCGCCTGGGCGTCATGATTCTCGATATCGGGACCAACGCCGCGATCGAGTACCGGGCGGACGAGCTGTTTCCGATCACCAGCACCTTCAAGTTCCTCGCCGCCGCGGGCGTGCTCAAGGCCGTCGATGACGGCAAGGCCAAGCTCGACGACCGCATCGTCTATGCCGCGTCCGATGTCGAACCGGGCTATTCGCCGGTCACGAAGGAGCACTCCGGCGAGGGCATGACGCTTGAGGATGTCTGCGCCGCGGCGGTTGTGTGGAGCGACAACACCGCCGGCAACCTTTTGCTCAGGGTGCTTGGCGGGCCGCAGGGCCTCACTCGTTTCGCACGCACGCTCGGCGACGACGTCACCCGGCTCGACCGCACCGAGCCGACGCTGAACACGGCCATCCCCGGCGACAAGCGCGATACGACCAGCCCGAGGGCGGCGCTTGGCGACGCCAGGCGCATCCTGCTGGGGGACGCGCTGTCGCCGGCATCTCGCAAACGGCTCGAGGCCTGGCTGATCGAAGACAAGGTTGGCGCGGCGCGAATTCGTGCCGGGCTGCCCGCAACGTGGGGCATCGGCGACAAGACCGGCAGCGGCGACAATGGAACGACCAACACCGTCGCGCTCCTGTGGCCGCCCAACGGCGCCCCCATTCTCGCGGCCGTCTACTACACCGGGTCCACTGCGCCGCGGGCCTCGCGCGAGGCAGTCCACGCCGATATGGCCCGCATCATCGTCGAGACGTTCGCGGGATAGTGCGGCCTGGGCGGCGCCGACGGCCGAACGGGGCCAAACCCGGCGACGGCGGCGTTTATGTTTTGAATGTTGGAGTGCCCTGCTGGGAGCCGGCGCTGAAGCTGCCAATCTCCCCCCTCGTGGGGGAGATGTCCGGCAGGACAGAGGGGGGCGCTGTCCCGCCGGCGTCTCAGGTCGGTCCAGCCAATCCCGCCGCGATAACAATGTGCTGACAGACATTGTCGATGTCGCGGAGGACATCGTCGTTCCAGAAGCGCAGCACCGTCCAACCGTCCTGTTCCAGTCGCTTCGTCCGGATCGCATCAGCATCCGCACGCTCAGCATCGCCATGCTGCGATCCATCCACCTCGACGATCAGCCTCTTCTCCGGGCAGGCGAGGTCGACGATGTAGCCTGCGATCGGAAACTGCCTGCGGAAGCCCAGGCCCATCAGCCGATGCGCGCGAAGTTCGTTCCAGAGCTTCAGCTCTGCGTCGGTCATAACCTTGCGCATCGATTTCGCATTGGCGCGATGTCTGGGTGGTAAGGGTGTATGCGGCATGCTCGAGCGGTGGGACTGAGGTTTGTTTCGCCAAGGCTTCTACTCTACGGCGCCCCCCTCTGTCCTGCCGGACATCTCCCCCACGAGGGGGGAGATTGGCAGCTTCGCCGAAGGCGCCATCTCCTGATGACCGGCAGGGCAGGGGCGCGCTACCTGTTCTTGGAAATCGATTGGCGCCTGGATACTTTGTCTTCTTACCAACTCAGCACCCCCAGGAGCCCGCCCATTCCAAAGCCCACCTTTCTCGAGATCGCCCGCCGCGCCGGGGTCGGCACGGCGACGGTGGAGCGCGTTTTGAACGGCAGGGGCGGGGTGCGCCCCGAGACCGTCGAGAAAGTGGTGGCGGCGGCGCGCTCGCTCGATTATCCGCGCCGGCTGCCGGAAGCGCATCGGGGCGTCATCCGCATCGAGGTGATCCTGGTCAGGCCCGACGCCACGTTCTTCGCGCGCCTCTCCCGCGCCTTCGAACGCATCGCGGCGACGCTCGACCGCTCGATCGCCGTCCACCGCACCTTTCTCGACGAGGCCAATCCGGCGGCGATCGCCAAGCGCATCCTCGAACCGGAGATGCGGCGCGCCGCGCTGATCCTCGCCGTGCCCGACCATCCGCTGGTGAGCGCGGCCGTGGCGAAGCTGGAGGCGGAAAACATCCCGACGGTGCAGATCGTCACCCAGATCTCCGGCACCAAGAGCACCTATGTCGGCATCGACAATTACGCCGCCGGCCGCATGGCGGGGCTGCTGATGGCGAAGATGCAGCGGCGGCCGGGCAAGGTGGTCGCGATCTGTCACAGCCAGATCTATCGCGTCCACCGCGACCGCGTGCGGGGCTTCTTCGACTATCTGATCGACGAGGGGCGGGATTTCGAACCCATCGCCACCCTGTTCGGTTTCGACAACGGCGACCGCAATGCCGAGCAGCTGCATGAGGCGTTTGTGCGCTGGTCCGACCTTGCCGGCCTGTACAATGCCGGTGGCGCCAACACGGCGCTGAACGAAGTGCTGCGCCGGCACCCACGCGGTCGCGACGTCTTCTTCGTCGGCCATGAACTGACCGAGCGCAGCACGCGCGGCCTGCGTGACGGCACGATGGACGTCGTGCTCGACCAGGCGCCGGAGGCGCAGGCGCGCCGCGCCATCGACCTGGTGTTGGCGGCGCTCAACCTGCACGACCTGCCGGTCGACAACCCGCCGATCCGCTTCATCACCTTCACCGCCGAGAACCTTTGATCTGATTTGATCAAGGTTGCGCGAGCCTTGGCCGGCATCGCGGTGCTAACTCGTCCGCGAACGGGAGACGAGCATGTGCGAATTCTCCCCCTCATCCGGCCGCTGCGCGGCCACCTTCTCCCGAGCGGAGAAGAGGGCCGGCACCGACGCAGCCTGGCTCCTCTCTCCCTGGGGAGAGGTCGGATGGCCCCGAATTGCGCTTCGCAATTCGGCGAGCAATCCGGGTGAGGGGGAGCTTTCACAAGCCTGATCGTCGGCCCGCGAACGGGAGATCATCGGTGACAAGACGCTTGACGGCCTACGACCTGCAAAGCGCCAAGGGCAGCAGGAAATGGCTGCAGCTGCATGTCGACACGCCGGCCGAGGCGGCGGCCGCGGTCGCCTGCGACATCGTCATCCTCTCCTGCGAGCCCGATCACAATCTGGAATCGATCCGCCAGGCGGCGCCTTACGCGTTCCTCTCCGTCGGCATGCCGCATGGCGCGGTCGCGTCGCCCGAGGAAGCGGTGCGGCTGGGCTTCGCCATGATGAAGCGCGGCGCCGACGCGGTCTATTCATCGCACTCGCCGCGCTTCATCGAGGCGATGGCCGCGGAAGGCATTCCCGTCACCGGCCATGTCGGCCTGGTGCCGAACCGCGCCACCTGGACGAATTTCCGAGCCGTCGGCCGCACGGCGGAAGAGGCCTTCAAGGTGCTGCGCGCGGCCAAGGACCTGGAGAATGCGGGTGCGGCCTGCATCGAGGTCGAGGTGGTGCCTGTCAGGCTCGCCGACCACATCACCCGCTCGACGCCGCTGATCACCATGGGCATGGGCTGCGGCACTGCCTGCGACACGCAGTATCTCTTCTCCTGCGACGTGCTGGGCACCCACACCGGCCACTATCCGCGCCATGCCAAGCGCTATGCCGACTTCGTCACGCTGGAGGCCGAGTTGCAGGAAAAGCGCATCAGTGCTTTCCGCGCCTTCGGCCGCGACGTCGCCGCAGGCAGCTACCCGGAAGCGAAGCACCAGGTGGACATGGACGATGCCGCCTATGACCGCTTCCTCACGCTTTCTCAATCGCTGTGAGACCAGCCATGGACGACCTGCAATACGGCACGCGCAACAAGAGGGGCGATTGGTTCCCGAACGAACCGGCCGGCACCGCGCCGCTCTTTGCGTTTCCGCCGCGACCGCTGGCGCTGCTGAAGTGGCTGCCGCATTATTTCCTGCCCTACAACCTGCTCTTCGCCCTCTCGGCAGTGGTGTGGTGGCGCTACGTGCTGCCCGACGTCGAGACGATGAAGACGCTCGCCATCGGCTGGATCCTGCGCCTGTTCATCGTCAACTGCGCGGCGCTGCTTGTCTTCTTCGGCGCTTTCGAGCTTCGACTCTACATTTTGAGAGCCCAGGGCAACCGCTTCAAATACAACGGCAAATGGCCCTCGGAGCAGAAGAGCAAAGCCTTCTTCTTCGAGAACCAGAACATCGACAACATGCTGCGCACCTTCGGCACCGGCATGCCGATCTGGACGGCGATCGAGGTGGCGATCCTCTACGCCTACGCCAACGGCTACGTGCCGTGGCTGACCTTCGCGGAGAATCCCGTCTACCTGTTCTGTCTGGCGCTGGTGGTGCCGATCATCCACGAGACGCATTTCTTCCTGCTGCACCGGACGATCCATTGGGGGCCGCTCTACAAATGGGTGCATTCGGTGCACCACAATTCGGTCAACCCGTCGCCCTGGTCGTCGCTGTCGATGCATCCGGTGGAGCAGCTCGGCTATCTCGGCGTCGCCTTCTGGCACCTGATCATTCCGTCCAACCCGCTGCTGGCGCTCTACCAGCTCCACTATGCCGGCTTCGGCGCGATCCCGGGCCATGTCGGCTTCGACAAGGTCGAACTGACGGAGGACAGATCGGTCGATAGCCACGCCTATATCCATTACCTGCACCACAAATATTTCGAGGTGAACTACGGCGACGGCCTGATCCCGTTCGACCGCTGGTTCGGCACCTTCCACGACGGCAGCAAGGACGGCGAGGCGCGCATGCAGGCCCGCTACGAGAAGAAGAAGGCGCGCGCCAACGCCGCCGCGAAATGACAGCCGCATGGAAAGCCACGTGGCCGGCCTGAGCCGCCTACTTCAACGATCCCGAAAGGGCCGGCGAACAAGACAGGAGTGAGCCGGCACTCCAAATCCAGAGGGAGGAAACCCGTGAAGAAACTTCTCATCTCGACGGCGCTCGCCGCTTTGATGACGACCGCGTTCGCGACTGTCTCGACCGGCGCCTTCGCCGCCAAGCTCGGCGTCTCGATCGTCAACTTCGACAACAATTTCCAGACGCTGCTGATGCATGGCATGCAGGCCCGCGCCAAGGAGAAGGGCGCCGACATCCAGGTCGAGGATGCCCAAAACGACGTCGCCAAACAGCTCGACCAGGTCAAGAATTTCATCGCCAGCGGTGTCGACGCCATCATCGTCACGCTGGTCGACACCAATGCCTCGAAGACCATCAGCGAGGAAGCCGCCAAAGCCGGCATTCCGCTGGTCTTCGTCAACCTGGAGCCATCGGACATGAAGAACCTGCCGGAGAAGCAGGTCTATGTCGGCTCGAACGAGGTCGAGTCCGGCACGCTGGAAGCTTTCGAGGTCTGCAAGATGCTGCGCGCCAAGGGCAAGTCGGCCGGCGCTACGGCCTACATCATCATGGGCAGCTTGGTGCATCAGGCAGCGCTCCAGCGCACCAAGGATGTCGAGCAGATCTTTTCGACCGACATGTGCAATTTCATCAAGGTCACCGACAAGCAGTCGTCCGAATGGTCGCGCGACAATGCGCAGAACCTGATGACCAACTGGCTGACTGCCGGCCCGGCGCCCGACGCCGTCATCGCCAACAACGACGAATCCGCCATCGGCGCCATCCTGGCGCTCAAGGCCAACGGCGTCGACCTGAAGAACGTCGTGGTCGGCGGCATCGATGCCACGCAGGACGGGCTCCAGGCGATGAAGGCCGGCGAGCTCTCGGTCACGGTGTTCCAGAACGCCAAGGGCCAGGGCGGCGGCGGTGTCGATGCCGCGCTCGCGCTCGCCAAAGGCGAGAAGGTCGACCGCGTCGTCTATGTGCCGTTCGAACTGGTGACGTCCGCCAACGCGGCGGAATACCTGAACAAGAACTAGACCCGGATCATCGGGGCGGCTCTTCGCCGCCCCGATGGGTTCGCGCGATCTGAAGGCAAGACAGATCTGAAGGGAAGAAAAATGACCGGTTGGATCAGGGCCTGCGGGCTCGACGACATCGAACAGGAAGGCGCCCGCCGCTTCGACCATGGCGGCAAGACCTATGCCGTCTTTCGCTCGCCCGACGACGAGGTCTTCTGCACCGACGGGCTCTGCACGCATGAGGCGGTGCACATCGCCGACGGCCTGGTCATGGACTACGAGGTCGAATGCCCAAAGCACGCCGGCGCCTTCGACTATCGCACCGGAGCCGCCAAGCGCCTGCCGCCATGCATCAATCTCAGGACCTATCCGGCGAAGGTCGAGACGGGAGCGGTGATGGTGGCGGTGGAGTAGGGCGCGCTGCTAATCTCCCTCCTTGAGGGGGAGATGTCGCCGAAGGCGACAGAGGGGGTCGTCTAACGTCGAGCGCCAGCGTCCTTCCCTGACGACGATCATGTCGGCGATCTACGTGGGACGACCCCCTCTGTCCTGCCGGACATCTCCCCCTCAAGGGGGGAGATCAGCTGTCACGGCCGCTTTCGCCAATCGCCAAAGAGAGACTCAAATCCCCTCGCCATCCACCAGCGGGACGTCCTCTCCTTCCCAGGGGCTCGGCAACGAACCTCGCCCCGCCGTGGGCAGCGGCATCCAGCATCTCAACTCCGGCTCGGCATATTCGACGATGCGTCCGGGCGATGAATCCGACGCCCGCCAGCCTTCCTCGCCGAACTGGTCGGCGCGCGACCAGTAGGCCATGTCGACCTCGGCCGGTCCCTGTTCGGACGAGCGCACCGTCACCAGGATGCGACTGCCGTCCCGCGGCGCGCTCGCCATGTTGCGCCAGTGGTCGGTCTCGTCCATGTGGTCTCCTCCCAAGAAGCTTCGCGGCAATAGTCGCCGCCCGCCGGGGAGGGGTCAACCCGAACTTGGCGCGAGACAGAAATATCGTTCACGGCTAATATGTTCGCCGACCGCAATCGGACGGACGACGATGGACGAAGGGTTGCCTCAAGCCACCCGTCTCGGGCCGGTCCATCTCAGGGTGACCGACATCCCGGCTGCCTTGATCGTCTGGCGCGATACGCTCGGATTGGCGGTCCTCGGCGAGGATGCCGCCACGGCGGAGCTCGGCGCCGGCGGGCGGAAGCTTATCGTGCTCCACGCCGGAGCGCAGATCGCCCTGCCGCAGAAATCGCGCGATCTCTTCCATGTCGCCATCCATGTGACGAGCCGCCGCGACCTCGCGCACACCGCCGCCCGGCTTAAGGCTTCCGGCTTGCGCTACAGCGCCCAGGACCACCTGGTTTCGGAATCGCTCTACGTTTCCGACCCGTCCGGCAACGGCATCGAGATCTGCTTCGACACGCCGGAACGCTGTCTGCGCCGCGAGGTGTCGGCCGATGGCCGCGTGGCGCTGATCGGCACCGACGGCAGCGCGCATTCCGGGCTCGAGCCGCTCCATGTCCCGGGCCTTTTGCGCGACCTCGGCAATTCCGGCCATGTCGAGCAGAGGATGGCGAAGAACGCCTTTATCGGCCACATCCATATGCGCGCCCGCGCGCCGGAGGAACTGATGGAATTCTATGTCGGCGTGCTCGGCTTCCGCCCGCACATCCAGTCGAGAAGCTTCGGCATGTTCGACTGCGGCACCGGGAGCCGGCCGCATATGGTCGCCTTCAATATCTGGGCGCGTGACGAGCTGCGCGAGCCGCCGCCGGGTGCCGCCGGCCTCGACCATTTCACGGTTGAGCTTGCATCGGTCGAGGAGCTGGCTGCGCTGGAACGCAGGCTCGATGCCGCCAACCTGCCGCCGAAAAAGATCGCCGGTGCCGTGGAAACCGCGGATCCGGAGGGCAATAGGCTGCGGTTCGTGCTTCGGGAAGGTTGATCGCGCCGCAGCGGACCATTGGGGAAGACAAGTGGGAGGAGGGGAGAATGACCATCAGGGTGATAGGAACCGGCTTCGGCCGCACCGGCACGGATTCGATGCGCGAGGCGCTGACCATGCTCGGCTTCGGCCCGTGCCATCACATGACGGAGGTCATGGCGCATGCGGAGCAGAAGCGGCTCTGGCGAGCGCTCGCCAAAGGCGCAGCGCCGGATTGGGATCGGCTCTTTGCCGGTTATAAATCCTGCGTCGACTGGCCCTCGGTGCATTACTGGCGCGAGCTGATCGAAGTCTTTCCGCAAGCGCGCGTCATCCTCACCTGGCGCTCGCCGGAAAGCTGGTGGGAGAGTTTCGCAAAAACCATCCTGCCGGCCGTCATTGACAGCCAGGATCAGGAGTCGTTGGGCGTCGCCCTTGTCACGAAGCAGGTTTTCGATGGCCGTCCGCAGGACCGCGCGCATGCGATTGCCGTCTATGAGGCCAATATCGAAGCGGTGCTGAAGACGGTGCCGGCCGAGCGCCTGCTGGTTCACAAGCTGGGCGACGGCTGGGCGCCGCTCTGCGCCCATCTCGGCGTTCCGGTCCCGGACGAGCCCTATCCCAACCGCAACACCACGAAGGAGTTCCGGACGGCGCTTTCGTTGAATTGAAGGGAAGGGAGGGGAAT
>NZ_RZSF01000156.1:0-15264 GCF_004023325.1 Mesorhizobium sp. M1A.F.Ca.ET.072.01.1.1
GATTGCGGCCCATCGGCTCGCGTCGCACGCCGCGGAATTGGCAGACGCAGATGATCCAGGCCGGCAGCGCCCAACGCTTCCGCAGAAGCGTTTTAGTCTCGGGGTCATGGATGATACCGCGATTGCCGGTGAAGAGGCCGCGCTCGGGCACGGCATGGATGACGCCGAACGGATCGACCCGGTTCTGCAGTGGCATAGCTTTCTCTCCGGCGCGCGGCTTGGCTGAAACCGAGGCGGCATGATATCGCTCCCACCGTCATTTTCATGTCAGCAGGGATTCGCGGATGCGGGTGCTGGTGGTCCAGAACTACGACAATACCGGCCTCGGCCAAGTCGGCGCCGCTCTCGCGGAGGCTGGCGCCGAGCTTGACTTGCGCCGCCCCTACCAAGGCGATCCGCTGCCCCGGGACGCGAACGGTCACGATGCCATGGTGGTTCTGGGCGGGGGGCAGAATGCGCTGGCCGACGACGACTATCCCTATTTTCCCGCCTTGCTCGAATTGACGCGCGATTTCGCCGGCAAGGACCGATCGGTGCTTGGCATCTGCCTCGGCGGCCAGCTCGTCGCCCGCGCCTTTGGCGCCGACAACCACATCGGCGGTGCGGTTGAATTCGGCTGGTGCGGGGTGTCGCTGACGGCCGAAGCCAAGCACGACCCTGTTCTCGGCGCCTTGCCGGAAAAGTTCCCGACTTTCCAATGGCACGACGATACGTTCGACCTGCCCGAGAAGGCCGTGCGGCTTGCGGGCAATGATGTCGCGGCGAACCAGGCTTTTCGTATTGGCCGCGCCGTCTATGGCTTCCAGTTCCATTTGGAGGCGGATCGCCCGCTGGTACGCGACTGGAGCACCTCCTTCGCGGCGCTGATCGCCGAGCGCCATCCCGACTGGACCGGCAGGCTCGACTACGAGATGGCTAGCAACGGACCGCACGCCGACGCCGCAGGGCTCGCGATCGCGCGTGCATGGGTGGCGACGATCTGACCGTCGCACCGCCGCGGAGCGTGACATAATTGGCACGCGGCGGCAGTTCCGCCTGGGGAAAACGCACTTCATTCTTGGTTTGTGTCCGGCCGCCCGCCTAAGAGGGCGCCCTCTGTATCGTCCGTGCAACCGCGATGAACCTGTTGTGTGATCCAAGCGACACACCGGCGATACAGAATCTGCTTAGAAGCGCGAAATCGTCGAAACATTGAGACGCATTTTATCGTTTCAACGCATTGGTAACCGCCTCGTGCACAGATGCAGAAAGCTCAACCAGAGATGACGTCCGTGAAAGCAGCGCTTTTGTCCTTTGTAATGCTGTCTGCCATCGTCGTGTGCGGCCTCGGCATTTATTCTGCCGACGCTGCAAACAATCACCAGGCCGTCGACGGCTACGGCGTCACCGCCGCGCTTCGCTAGAGCCTGATCCTTCCCGACAAACGGAAAGCTGATCCCACACTTGGGGTCATGGCCAGAACGCCATTCCCTCGACCGTCAGAATGCGCTTTTCAGCGCCGTCGACGGCAAGTGCGCTGAGCGTTCCCGCCTGCCAGGCGAGCGTGTCGAGATTGACGCGGTTGGCCATCACCTCGACGTCCGGCACCGGCGTATGCCCGTGCACGATCACTTTGGGATACAGCCCCGGATAATCGTGGAAGACGTCGCGGATCCAGATCAGGTCCTGCTCGTTCTGGCTTTCCAGCGGCACGCCGGGCCTGATGCCGGCATGGCAGAAGAAGAAGTCGCCGAAGGACGCTGAAAAAGACAGCGAGCGCAGGAAGTCGACATGGGCTTGCGGCACTGCTTCGACCAAGGCCGCGTGTCCGTGCGCCAGCGCCTCGTCCGACCTGCCGAACCAACTGCTGCCGGTCGAGAGTTTCACCCCGTATGACGCCGCGGTCTGGACGCCGCCATAGCGCATGAACAGACCCTCCGGATCGGGTTTGGCAAGGAATTCGAGCATGCCGATGTCATGGTTGCCGGCAAGCATGATGTTGCGGCGATCACGGCTCCGCGCCTCGATGAGGAATTCGATGACGTTCCTCGAATGCGGTCCGCGGTCGACATAATCGCCGAGATGGATGATGCGCCAATCGGACTTTGGTCCGTACTCCAGATCGCTTGCTATCCGGCTGTGCATGGCGGCGAGCAGGTCATGACGGCCATGCACGTCGCCGATGGCATAGATGCGTATGCCTTTCGGCCCGCGCGCGTCGAGATAGTGGATGCCGGCTTCAGTCAAGGCGACGTCTTCCCGTGTCTGTCATCACGGGAAACTAGGGCGGATCGGTGAATAAGCCCCTAGCGCCGCAGCTGGTCCTTGCCCATGTCGGTTACCAGACGCTTACCGCACAGCGCCAGCGTGATGTCCATCTCCTTGCGGATGATCTCCAGCGCCTTGGTGACGCCCGCCTTGCCCATCGCGCCGAGTCCGTAAAGGAACGGCCGGCCGATATAGGTACCCCTGGCGCCGAGGCAGAGCGCCTTGAGCACGTCCTGACCCGAGCGAATGCCGCCATCCATATGCACCTCGATCCGGTCGCCGACAGCGTCGGCGATCTCTTCCAGCACCGAGATCGAGGAGGCGGCGCCGTCGAGCTGCCGCCCGCCATGGTTGGACACGATGATCGCGTCGGCTCCCGTCTCGGCCGCCATCAACGCATCCTCCTTGTCGAGGATGCCCTTCAGGATCAGCTTGCCGCCCCAGCGCTCCTTGATCCAGGCGACATCCTTCCAGGACAGCTGCGGGTCGAACTGCTCCGTCGTCCAGGACGACAGCGAAGAAACGTCGCCGACACCCTTGGCGTGGCCGACGATGTTGCGGAAGGTGCGGCGCGGCGTGCCCGCTATCCCCAGGCACCAGCGCGGCTTGAGGGCGAGATCGATAATGTTGGCGAGCGTCATCTTGGGCGGTGCCGACAGCCCGTTGCGCACGTCCTTGTGACGCTGACCCAGGATCTGCAGGTCAAGCGTCAGCACCAGCGCCGAGCATTTCGCCGCCTTAGCGCGGTCGATGAGATTGACGACGAAATCCTTGTCGCGCAGCACGTAGAGCTGGAACCAGAACGGCGTCTTGGTCACCGAGGCGACATCCTCGATCGAACAGATGCTCATGGTCGAGAGCGTGAACGGCACGCCGAATTCCTCAGCCGCCTGCGCCGCGAGCATCTCGCCGTCGGCATGCTGCATGCCGGTCAGCCCGGTCGGTGCCAACGCCACCGGCATCGCCACCTTCTCACCGATCATGGTCGATTCCAGCGAGCGGTTGCTCATGTCGACCAGCACGCGCTGGCGGAATTTTATCTTGCCGAAGTCCTCCTCGTTGGCGCGGTAGGTGCTCTCCGTCCAGGCGCCGGAATCGGCATAGTCGAAGAACATCTTCGGCACCTTGCGGCGCGCCATGTCCTTGAGGTCGGCGATGGTGAGGATGTCGCTCATGGTAGTCCCCAGTGCTTAGGAGCGTTTGCGTGTCGGTTCGATGTCGCCGGCTTCCGAGCGCTGCCTGAGCCTCAGCCGTGACACGCGCTGCCAGTCGCCGCTGCGCTCGGCCTCAGCCATGGAGCGCTCGACATAGGTAATGTGGTCCATCGCCGCCTTGCGGGCGGCGGCAGGATCCGCCGCCTTGATCGCGGCGTGGATTGCCCGGTGCTGCTCAAGCAACGCCTCGCGCGCGCCGGGCACGGTGAAGACCAGCAACCGGTTCTGGAACACGCCCTCGGAGAGCAGCCGGTAGCAGGAGCGCAGCGTGTGCAGGAGGATGATGTTGTGCGCGCATTCGCAGACCGCGTGGTGGAATTCGACGTCGATTTCCGCCTCGTCGTCGAAGTCGCCGGTACGGTGCGCCTCGTCCATGCGCGCCATGATGCGGTCGAGCAGCGCCAGATCCTCGGGCGTCGCTCGCCGCGCCGCGTATTCGGCCGCGATTGCCTCGACCTCGCGCCGGTATTCGAGATAGTCGGTCACCGCCTTGCGGTGCATCGAGATCAGATCGGTCACCGGCTTGGTGAAAAGCTGGCCGATGACGTCGGCGACATGCGTGCCGCCGCCCGGTCTGGTGGTCAGCAGCCCGCGTCCTTCCAGCGCCTTCAGCGCGTCGCGCAGGATCGGCCGCGACACGTCGAACTGACGCGCCAGCTCGCGCTCGCCCGGCAGCCGGTCGCCGGTGCGCAGCACGCCCTCGAGTATCAGGCTCTCGATCTGCTGCACCACCTCGTCGGCGGTGCGCGAATGCTCGATCCTGGAGAAGATATCGCTCAATGGAAGCGCGCCTGGAAACGGAATGGATGTCGCGCAGATCTAAGCCTCCGTCGCCAACTGGTCAAATTATTTATCCAATTCGCCGAATCAGGTCGACTCCCCGGCGGCTCTGTGAATCGGCTGCAGCTGAAATTTGCTGTTTACGGCCCCTGCCGATTGCCGCAAGACAACGCGATTGCACGAAGGGTCGAAACCAGGGGGACCAGCCGTGTCGGACGCCAATCTCGAATTCCAGCCGCGCGCCCAGGGCAGCGTCATGGGCTTTCCGGCCCATGAGGGTCGCCCCGGCGCGCTAGGCGAGGTCCATGCTCGTCCGCACCCGCTGGTCGAGAAGCCGCGCGTGCTCATCCAACTCTCCTTCATGACCGAAGGCGGCTCGGCCGTCGACCTTGCCGTGCTGTCGGACCTGTCGCGGCGCTTGGGCATCGCAGCGCCCGAACGCCATGCCCGCCACCATGCCATGAAATGGGGCAAGGGCACCTTGCGCTGGGAACGGCATACGGAGTTCTCGACCTATCTCTGGGAAGGGCCGCTGGCCGAAAGCAGCCGGGGTCAGGAGGATTCGCCCTTCGGCAACGGCTTCTCGCCGCCGGGAACGGTGATTTCCGGCATCCGGCTCGAAATCCGCAAATGGACGCAGGCGAGCGAGAAGCTGATCGCCGGCTTCGATCCGACCAGCCTCTGCTATTCGCTGGTCGAGCGCGGTGCGGCGGCCATCGTCACGGACTTTCGCCAGGATGGCGACGGGCTGACCCGCATGCTGGTGCTCGACCGCGGCCTGACGCCGGCGAGCACCGGCGCCTTGTCGCAACGGCTGATCGACATCGAGACCTACCGGACGCTTGCCATGCTTGGCCTGCCGCTGGCGCTGACGCTGTCTGGCCGCGCCCGCCGCATCGAGGACCGGCTGGCGCAGACGACGCTTGAAATGAAGGCGGCCGAGACCCGCGACAGCCAGACCTTGCTCGCCGACCTCACCGAACTTGCCGCCGAATTGGAGGCCGATGCGGCATCCAGCCTCTACCGTTTCGGCGCCAGCCGCGCCTATGACGGCATCGTCAGCGAGCGCCTGGAGGCGCTGGATGAGGAGTCGGTACAGGGCTACGACACCTGGGCAGGCTTCCTGCAACGGCGCATGGCGCCGGCGATGCGAACCTGCCGCTCGGTGGAGGAGCGCCAGGCGAACCTCTCGCGAAAACTCACCCGCGCCACCACGTTGCTGCGCACCTGGGTCGATGTCGACGTCGAGAAGCAGAACCGCGACCTGCTGGCCTCGATGAACAATCGCGCCAGGCTGCAGTTGCGCCTGCAGCAGACGGTCGAAGGCCTCTCCGTCGCTGCCGTCTCTTATTATGTCGTCGGCCTCATCGGCTATGTCGCCAAAGGCGCGTCGAGCTTCGGCCATGCCTTCCCGCCGGAAGTCGTCACCGCGGCTTCGGTGCCGGTCGCCATCCTGCTCGTCTGGTGGGGCGTGCGCCGCGTGCGCAAGATGCACTCCGAGCCGGCCAAGCATCCGGGCGAGTAAACTTCCCCTCGACCGGGAGATTTCCCGAAGACAACAGAGGGCCGCGGCGCGAGAAGCTCCAGGATCTTCCTCGACGCCAGACGAGCCGGCGATTACGTGAGGCGAACCCCTGACCGCTTCGCGGCCATCTCCCCTCGAGGGTCCCTCAAGCGGGCAGAAGCCAGCGGCAGATTGCCGCTGCGAAAGCTCGGCCGTCGTTCGCCATCCGATTTCGACCAAAGCAGCGTTTGCAAGGAATGCTCCCGGCTGGTAAAAGATTTTGACCAGTCGAGTGGAGGAGGCTTCGATGTCCGGCCTTGCCATGCCCAAGCCAGATGCCGGGACGCTGCGCAAGCGCGCCGAGATCGTCGCCGACATGCGCATCATCGTGCCGGGCGAGGGCGTTGTCGATACGGCCACCGAGATGCGCGCCTTCGAGAGCGACGGCCTGACCGCCTACCGCCAACTGCCGCTCGTCGTCGTGCTGCCCGAGACGGTGGCGCAGGTCTCCCGCGTGCTGAAATATTGCAACGAGCGCAACATCCGCGTCGTGCCGCGCGGTTCCGGCACGTCGCTGTCGGGCGGCGCGCTGCCGCTCGAGGATGCCGTGCTTCTGGTGATGAGCCGCTTCAACCGCATCCTCGCGATCGACTATCCGAACCGTGTCGTCGTCGCCCAGCCGGGCGTCACCAATCTCGGCATCACCGCCGCCGTCGAGCACGAGGGCTTTTACTACGCCCCCGATCCATCCTCCCAGATCGCCTGCTCGATCGGCGGCAATGTCGCGGAGAATTCCGGCGGCGTGCATTGCCTGAAGTACGGGCTTACCGCCAACAATGTGCTGGGCATCCAGATGGTGCTGATGAATGGCGAGGTGGTGCGGCTCGGCGGCAGCCATCTCGATCAGGAAGGCTATGACCTGCTCGGCGTCATGACCGGCTCGGAAGGCCTGCTCGGCGTCGTCACCGAGGTGACGGTGCGCATCCTGAAGAAGCCGGATACGGCCCGCGCGCTGTTGATCGGCTTTCCGACCAGCGAGCAGGGCGGCCAGTGCGTCGCCGACATTATCGGCGCCGGCATCATCCCGGGCGGCATGGAGATGATGGATCGCCCGGCGATCCACGCGGCCGAGGATTTCGTCCATGCCGGCTATCCGCTGGATGTCGAGGCGCTGCTGATCGTCGAGCTCGACGGGCCGAGCGTCGAGGTCGATCACCTGATCGGCTTGGTCGAGGCGATCGCCTACCGCAACGGCTCGACCACCTGCCGCATCTCGCAGTCGGAGCAGGAGCGGCTGAGCTTCTGGGCCGGACGCAAGGCGGCCTTCCCGGCCGTCGGCCGCATCTCGCCCGACTATTACTGCATGGACGGCACCATCCCGCGCAAGGAGCTGCCGCGCGTGCTCGCCGGCATGCGCGATCTCTCCGAAAAACACGGGTTGGGCGTCGCCAATGTCTTCCATGCCGGCGACGGCAACCTGCACCCGCTGATCCTCTACGACGCCAACGTGCCGGGCGAGCTCGACAAGGCCGAGCGTTTCGGCGCCGACATATTGCGGCTGTGTGTCGAGGTCGGCGGCGTGCTCACGGGCGAGCATGGCGTCGGCGTCGAGAAGCGCGACCTGATGCCCGAAATGTTCAACCAGGTCGATCTCGACCAGCAAATGCGCGTCAAATGCGCCTTCGACCCCAGCCACCTGCTCAACCCCGGCAAGGTCTTCCCGCAGCTCCGCCGCTGCGCCGAGCTCGGCCGCATGCACGTGCATCGGGGCCAGGTGGCGTTTCCGGACATTCCGAGGTTTTGATGGGAACGTCCCAGAACTTGGGTTTCTCTCCCCGCTTCGCGGGGGCGAGGAACCGGAGATTGCAATGACCACCTTCACCCCATGCACCCTCGCCGAAGTCCTCTCCACCATCCAATGGGCCGCCGCGGAGGAAAGCCCGCTCGAAATCCTCGGCCATGGCTCCAAGCGCGGCATTGGCCGGCCGCTGCAGACCGAGCATACGCTCGACCTGTCGACGCTCACCGGCGTCACGCTCTACGAGCCGGCCGAGCTGGTGCTTTCGGCACGCGCCGGCACGCCACTCGCCGAAGTCGAAAAACTGCTTGCCGAGAACGGCCAGCAATTCGCCTTCGAGCCGATGGATTACGGGCCGCTGCTCGGCGGCGAGCCGGGTAAGGGAACGCTGGGCGGCGTGCTGGCTTCGAACCTATCCGGTCCGCGCCGGCTCAAGGCGGGTGCGGCACGCGACCACATTCTCGGCATATCGGCGGTTTCCGGCCGCGGCGAAGCCTTCAAGTCGGGTGGCCGCGTCGTCAAGAACGTCACCGGGTACGACCTTTCCAAGCTGATGGCGGGGAGCTGGGGCACGCTTGCCGTGCTGACCGACGTCACCTTCAAGGTGCTGCCGGCGGCGGAAACCGAGGTGACTTTGGCCATTCGAGGCCTGCTCGACGATGCTGCCGTTGCGGCCATGGCGCTGGCGCTGGGCTCCAGCGCCGAGGTCTCGAGCGCCGCGCACCTGCCCGAGCGGATCGCCGCGCGCGTCGCCGCCGGCCATCTCGGCAGCGATGCCGCGACGCTGCTGCGCGTCGAAGGCTTTGGCCCCTCGGTCGTCTACCGTGCCGAGGCATTGCGAAACCTGCTCAGCAAGGCCGGCCCGCTGCAGGAAATTGCCGGCGAAGCGTCGAAGGCGATCTGGCGCGACATCCGCGACTGCGCGCCCTTCGCCGATGGTGCCGCAAGGCCGGTCTGGCGCGTCTCGATGCCGCCGTCTGAGGCGCATCACATAGTGATGGCGCTGCGCATGCAGGCGGCGGTCGATGCCTTCTATGATTGGCAGGGCGGGCTCGTGTGGCTTTCGATGCGCGAGGATGATCCGGAGGCGGAACTGCTGCGCGCATTGATCCGCAAATATGGCGGCGGTCACGCGACGCTGGCGCGCGCGTCTGCCTCGCATCGCGCGGCGCTCCCCGTTTTTGAACCGCAACCGCCGCATCTGGCGGCGCTTTCCGCGCGGGTCAAGGCCGAGTTTGACCCGAAGCACATTCTCAACCCCGGCCGCATGGCGCCTACTTCCAGCTCTGCTACTCTTCCTCAGTCAACGGAGGGAGCAGCACCATGACCAATGCCAATCCAGGCCCGGGCAGCGGCTCGCGCCAGACCGATCGCTGGCTTGAGCCGGGCCAGACCAACGCGCTGGTCATCTACATTCTCTATCTCGCCAGCCTTGTCGTCGGCGTCACCGGCATTATCGGAATCGTCCTCGCCTACATCAATCGCGGCAAGGCGGGCGGCTATGTCGAAAGCCACTACACATTCCTGATCAGGACGTTCTGGATCGGCCTTCTCTACGCGCTGATCTCGGTGGTCCTGATGATGCTCGCGATCGGCTTCCTGCTGATGTTTGCGGTTGCCGTCTGGTTCATCGTCCGCTGCATTCTCGGCCTGCAGGCGCTGCAGCGTCGCGAGCCGATCAGGGACCCGCAAAGCTGGCTTCTCGGTCAATGAGAGCATGATCCAGCAAAGTGGAAACCGGTTTGCGGAAAAGATCATGCTTAGACGATAAGGACATTTTTCGTGCAGACCAATTTTTCAGCCGCGCAGCTCGCTGACCCGCATGTCGCGGAATCGGAGAAGATCTTGCGCAAATGCGTGCATTGCGGCTTCTGCACCGCTACCTGCCCGACCTATGTAACGCTCGGCAACGAGCTGGATTCGCCGCGCGGCCGCATCTATCTCATCAAGGATATGCTGGAGAACGGCCGGCCGGCGGACAAGGAGATCGTCACCCATATCGACCGCTGCCTCTCCTGCCTTGCCTGCATGACGACATGCCCGTCAGGCGTGAATTACATGCATCTGGTCGATCATGCCCGCGCCCACATCGAGCAGACCTACAGACGGCCGCTGCTCGACCGGCTGACCCGCGCCATGCTGGCTTTCGTGCTGCCCTATCCGGGCCGCTTCCGCGCCGCGCTGAAGCTCGCCGGACTCGGCCGGCCATTGATCGGCCTGTTGGAAAAGCTGCCGACCCTGAAGCCGGTCGCCGCCATGCTGAAGCTTGCGCCGTCGTCGATCCCGCCGGCATCGCCGATCGCCTCGCCCGCCGTGCATGGCGGGCAGGGCACGAAACGCGGCCGCGTCGCCATCCTCACCGGCTGCGCCCAGTCGGTGCTCGATCCCGCCATCAACGAGGCGGCCGTCTCTTTGCTGACGCGGCTCGGCGTCGAGGTCGTGGTGCCGGAAGGCGAGGGCTGCTGCGGCGCGCTAGTGCATCACATGGGCCGCGAGGACCAGGCATTGGCTTCGGCCAGGCAAAATGTCGACGCCTGGATGCGCGCAATCGACCAGGGCGGGCTCGACGCCATCATCATCACCGCATCGGGCTGTGGCACTACGATCAAGGATTACGGCTTCATGCTGCGTCTCGATCCGGCCTATGCGGAAAAGGCGGCTCGTGTCTCGGCGCTGGCTAAGGACATCACCGAATATCTCGCTCCCCTCGACCTGCCCGAGCCGGTGCGCAAGCCGGGCACGATCGTCGCCTATCATTCCGCCTGCTCGATGCAGCACGGCCAGAAGATCACCCGTCAGCCGAAGGAGCTTTTGGCCAAGGCGGGCTTCATAGTGCGCGAGCCGCGCGAGGGGCATCTCTGCTGCGGCTCGGCCGGCACCTACAACATCCTGCAGCCCGACATTTCGGCCAAGCTGCGCAACCGCAAGGTGAAAAATATCGAGGCGACCGGCGCCGAAATCGTTGCCACCGGCAATATAGGCTGCATCACACAGATCGCGTCCGCGGCGAAGCTGCCGGTGGTGCACACGATAAAATTGCTCGACTGGGCCTATGGTGGTCCGAAGCCGGAAGGCGTTTCCGAGAAAAGCCTGGTCGCCCCCGAATAGCTACTCAGCCGCCAGCTGGTCCGCCACACCGTAGGTCGCGCGGTAGAGCGCGCGCTGACGGTTGAGCGCCACCATGGTGTTGCGCAGCAGGATCGCCACCGTCAGCGGGCCGACGCCGCCCGGCACCGGCGTGATCCAGGAAGCGACCTCCTTGACGCTCTCGGTGTCGACATCGCCGACGATGCGGCTCTCGCCGTCCGGGCCGATCTCGGAATTGATGCCGATGTCGATGACGCAGGCGCCGGGCTTCACCATCTCGGCCTTGATCAGTCGCGGCCTGCCGACGGCGACGAACAGTGCATCCGCGCGCCGCGCATGCGCCGCCACCGAGCGCGTCATGTGATGGCACACCGTCACCGTCGCGCCCTCGCTCATCAGCAGGAAGGCGATCGGCTTGCCGACGATCTCGGAATGGCCGACCACCACCACCTCGAGGCCTTTCAGGTCGAGGCCGGTTTCCTTGAGAAGCTCGACCGATGCGGCCGCCGTGCAGGGCGCGAGATCGAGCTGATTGTAGACGATGTTGCCGATCGAGGCCGGATGCATGCCCTCGACGTCCTTCAGCGGGTGCACCGCCGACTGCAGCGTCTTGATTGGGATATGCGCCGGCACCGGCCGCTGGATGATGATACCGGTGACCCGCGGATCGGCGTTGAGGCCGTGAATGGCGGCTTCCAGCTCGCCCGCGGTGATGTCGGCGGCAAAGCGCCGTTCCTCGAAGCCGATGCCGGCAAGCCCGGCCTTGGCGCGCTGGTTGCGCACATAGACGTCGACCGCGTCGGTGTCGCCGACGGTGATCGAGACCAGCTTCGGCGGGAAGCCTTCCGCTGTGGCGATGGCCGCTTCCTCGCGTACCGAAGCGATGATGCGCTGGGCGACCGGACCGCCCCTGAGATTGCGGCTGTCGTCGGACCGGGTCATAGGTGGAACCTCTGCCTTCTGGAGCAACTCCAGAAGGGCGGTTTTCCGTCCGGAATTGCGTAAAACCAAGATTGTGCGCTGCAATAGCAGAGGTGCGCCGGGAAATCAGCCCCGAATGCGAAACATGCTGCTTCCGGGGCGACCCGTTGAGGGGCTTGAAACGAAAAGGGCAGCGCGGTCTCCCGTGCTGCCCTTTCGTGACTGACCGTATCCCCACACGGCCCGTCCCCCGTTAACTCGATGCCAGTCTAAGCATGTCTCGCTAATCCGCGCTATGGCTTGAGGGCAACAGCAAGCGCCAAACTGCTCAGCGCCGCCTAACCGGCTGATTCGCAGTTACTATATCACCTCGACGGTTGTTCCGACATTGACGCGCTCATAGAGGTCGACAACATCCTCGTTGCGCATGCGGATGCAGCCGGAGGACACCGCGCCCCCGATCGTCCAGGGCTGGTTGGTGCCGTGGATACGGTATTCCGTGGTGCCGAGATAGAGTGCGCGCGCGCCGAGCGGGTTCTCGATGCCGCCGGCCAGATAGGTCGGCAGGTAGCGGCCCTTGGCCGCTTCGCGGGCGATCATTGCCGCCGGCGGGCGCCAGTCCGGCCACACTTTTTTGTCGGTGATCTTGTGCGTGCCCGACCATTCGAAACCGGGCTTGCCGGTGCCGACGCCGTAACGGCGCGCCTTGCCGTCCTGCTCGACCAGATAAAGGAAGTTCTGGTGGGTATCGATGACGATCGTGCCCGGCTTCTGCGGCCCGCCATAGGCGACTTCCTGAGGCAGGTAGATCGAGTTGATCTGTGGCCTCATCACCATGCGCTTGGCAGGCTGCCGCACGGCTGCGGTGCGCTGCTGGTCGGGCTGCGCCAGGAAAAGCCGCCGCAGCGGCTGCTGGGTCGCCTGGCGGCTCGGGCGCACGATCCCTGGCGCATGGCCGAGCTGCAGCACCCAAGGCGCTGAAAGGTCGGGGCTCACCATCACGGGCGGCCTGTCGGCATAACGGTCATTGGCGAAAGAGGTCGTCGCGCCGGCGGCAAGCACCGCGGCTGCGCCGAGCACGAAAGTGAACGCTGTCTTCATCGGAACGCACCTTGATCGTCGAACTCGTCCGAGGGCAGGGAAGAGCTCTCGGCGTGGCGATCCTTGACGCTGAGCGGCAAGCAAAACATGAATCGGAATGCGTAAAATGCCGACTTGTCAGTAAACTTTGTGGTGTGGTTACCGGCCGGTTCAGGAATCTGGTAAAGCCACCGTAAAACCGACGCTTTGGCGCATTAACGGACGGATTTCCGACAATGGAAAAAGAACATGCCGGCCTGCTCGACGGCCCCGACGGTATCACACGCTGCTTCTGGCACGGCAATCTGCCGGACTATCTGCACTATCACGACCATGAATGGGGCCGGCCGGTAGCGGACGATCGCCGGCTCTTCGAAAAGATCTGCCTCGAAGGTTTCCAGTCCGGTCTCTCCTGGCTGACCATCCTGCGCAAGCGCGAGAATTTCCGCGAGGCTTTCGCCAATTTCGACTTCGACAAGGTGGCGGCGTTCACCGACAAGGATGTCGAGCGTCTGCTCGGCAATGTCGGCATCATCCGCCATCGCGGCAAGATCGTCTCGACCATCAACAACGCCGGGCGCGCCCGTGAAATGGCCGATGAATTCGGCTCGCTGGCCGCCTGGTTCTGGAAGTTCGAGCCGGGGCCTGACGAGCGGCCGACGGTTGTCGACCTTGCCCATCTGCGCGCCAATCCGACGACGGCGGTCTCGGTCCGGATCTCGAAGGAACTGAAGAAGCGCGGCTGGAGCTTCGTCGGCCCGACGACCGTCTACGCCTTCATGCAGGCGATGGGCTTGGTCAACGACCATCTCGAAGGCTGTGTCTGCCGGGCAGAGGTGGAGGCCGAGCGGCAGAGGTTCAAGAGACCGAAATAGCGTCACCTCTACCCGCCCCCTTATGGCCCCCTTGTGGGCAGGTCGCGCCGAAGGCGCGGGTCGGGTCGCAAAACCGAGCTCATCGCCTCCGACGCTACGCGTCTTCAGATTGGAGGGTGCGGAAGATCAGAGACTACCGGCGCTTGTCAGAAACAGCCCGGCGATGATGGCCGCCACGGCCGCAAAGGCCGGGTAGATCACCAGCAGTCCGGTCACCAGCGCGTCGCGCACCGTCGGCTTGTGGGCTTCCGCCACGACCTCGAACGGCCCTGCAGGCTGCTGCGCCGGCTTGGGGGTGGCGCTGCCGGCCGGCCGGAGCTTGGCAACCGGCTTGCTCTGGATGATGTCTTCCGTGGTCGTCATGGCCCGAACCCTTATTTCGGCGCGCTTATATGGTCCTCGATTGTGTCGGCAGCATGCCGCGCCGGTGACGCGATTGTTTCGTTCTTGGCGCCGTTTTGTTTCGAAGGCGTGGCCTTTCCTTCTCGCACAAGGAGAAGGGAAGGCGCCAACCCTTGCCGCCCAAGGCGGTATCGTCTAGGACACGCCCGCTCGAAATAAGTCAGCGTTCACATAGCGAAAAGACCCATCCATGGCCGACAAATCGGAAAAGACGAAAGCGCGCCTGCCGCGCGGTTTTGCCGACCGCAGCGCAGAAGACATTCGCGCCGTCGAGAAGATGATGGCGACTATACGCTCGGTCTATGAGCTTTACGGTTTCGAGCCGGTCGACCAGCCGATGATCGAATACACCGACGCGCTGGGCAAATTCCTGCCCGACCAGGACCGGCCGAACGAAGGCGTCTTCTCGTTCCAAGACGATGACGACCAGTGGCTGTCGCTGCGCTACGACCTGACGGCGCCGACGGCGCGCTTCGTCGCCGAGAATTACGACCGCCTGCCGAAACCCTATCGCAGCTACCGGTCCGGCTGGGTGTTCCGCAACGAGAAGCCGGGCCCTGGCCGCTTCCGCCAGTTCATGCAGTTCGACGCCGATACGATCGGCACGCCGGGCGTCGCCGCCGACGCCGAGATGGCGATGATGATGGCCGACGTGATGGAGGCGCTTGGCATCAAGCGCGGCGACTACGTCATCCGCGTCAACAACCGCAAGGTGCTGGACGGGGTGCTGGAGGCGATTGGGCTTGGCGGTGAGGAGAATGCCGGGCGCAGGCTGACGGTGCTGCGCGCCATCGACAAGCTGGACAAGCTCGGGCCGGAAGGCGTGAGGCTGCTGCTTGGCCCGGGACGATGGGATGGCGGCAAGGAAGGCGAAGGCGATTTCGCAAAGGGCGCGGGGCTGAATGACGCGCAGGCCGAAGCGGTTCTTCTCGCAACGGCAAGGAACGGACAGGCTGGCCAGGATTCCACCGTCGGTGCCAACGCTGTGTATCAGGAAGGCGTCGGCGAACTTGCAACGATTGAAGCTCTGGTCAGGGCTGCAGGGTATGGGGAGGACCGCGTTGCGATGGACCGCTCCGTCGTGCGCGGCCTCGAATATTACACCGGCCCGGTCTTCGAGGCCGAGCTGCTGGCCGAAATCCCCAACGAGGACGGCCAGATCGTGCGCTTCGGCTCGGTCGGCGGCGGCGGCCGCTATGACGGGCTGGTCTCGCGCTTCCGCGGCGAGCCGGTACCGGCGACCGGCTTCTCGATCGGCGTCTCGCGGCTGATGACGGCGCTGAAGAACCTCGGCAAGCTCGACACTTCCGACGTCATTGCTCCGGTCGTCGTTCTGGTCATGGACAAGGATACGGA
>NZ_RZSF01000157.1:0-15224 GCF_004023325.1 Mesorhizobium sp. M1A.F.Ca.ET.072.01.1.1
ATCTGGAACGGTCCGCGCACATTGGCCTTGATGCCGACGCGCCCCAGCGCCGGCACCAGCTGCAGAGCCTGCTCCCAGTTCCACGACACCGCCTCGAAATCTTCTTCGACGAGGTCGGCGCCGAACCAGGAAGGGACGCCGTCCTCGGCGAACAGTTTCAGGTTCGCCGTGCGCTCGTAAGGCCCGAACATCAGCCCGTCGCCTTCTTCGCGCAGATAGCCCTCGAACCCTTCGTCGCGCAGGATCGGCATTTCGGGGCGGCCCTGCCTTTTCCGCTCGACGATTTCCGGCACCGCTTCGGTGATCCAGTACTGGTGCAGGATCGGGATCGCCGGGATATCGAGGCCGAGCAGCGCGCCGGTCTGGCGCGCATAATTGCCGGTGGCGGAGATCACGTGCTCGCAGGTGATGTCGCCCTGGTTGGTCTGGACGAGCCACTCGCCGCTTGGCGTCCGCTTGAAGCCGGTGACCTCGGTGTTGAGATAGACCTTGCTGCCGAGGTCGCGCGCGCCTTTGGCCATGGCGATGGTCACATCGGCCGGCGCGATGTGGCCGTCGTCGGGATGATAAAGCGCGCCGAGCATGTGGTCGTTGTCGAGCAGCGGCGCCAGCTGCCTCGCCTCGGCCGGCGTCAGCAACTCAGCGCGCATGCCCTGGACGTCGGCCACGCTCATATAGCTCTTGAATTCATCGAGCCGATCTCGCGAGTTGGCGATGCGCAGCTGGCCGCATTTGTGCCAGCCGACCGGCTGGCCGGTTTCGGCCTCCAGCCCTTCATAGATCTCGATGGTCTTCTTGATCATGCGGCCGACATTGATGTTGCGGGTATAGGACGGGATCAGGCCCGCCGCATGCCAGGTGGAGCCGGCCGTAAGCTGGGTCCGCTCGAGCAGCGCAACGTCGGTCCAGCCGCGCTTGGCCAGGCCGTAAAGGATGCCGGCGCCGACGCATCCTCCGCCGACGATCACCACTCTCGCATGTGCTTGCATCGAACCACCAATTCCAGATCGTTTTCAAAAGCGCGCCGCCGAAGCTACAGGCGGCGGAAGGCCGTGTAACGTTCTGAAAAACTAGGGGTAACGATAAATTGGGCTTATGCAGCGATCCCGCCTTGGCGGCTCGCTCCTCCCGGCGTTTTTACTGCGCCTGCCCGTCCTGCGCCGTCTCGTCCTTGAACTCGACTTTCGTGCCCGGCTTGACCATGGCGGCGAGGTCTTCGGCATCCCAGTTGGTCAGCCGGATGCAGCCATGCGAGTAGGTCGTCCCGATCTTGCCGGGATCCGGCGTGCCGTGGATGCCGTAGCTTTCGATCGAGAGGTCGATCCAGACCGATCCCACCGGATTGTTCGGTCCCTTGGCGATGGTGAAGGGCCGCTTGCTCTTGACCCCCTTGAAGGCGAATTTCGGATTGTAGTGATAGGTCGGATTGCGCACCACGCGTTTGACCTCCGCGGCGCCGCTCGGCGCCGGCTTTTCCTCGCTGCCGATCGAGGCCGGAAAGACTGCAACGGCTTTGCCTGACGCATCGAGCGCGCGGACCTGGCGGGATGCCTTGTCGACCTCGATGGTCTCGATCTCCGCCGGAGCGTCGCCCCGTCCGAGATCGGGCACCACCAGGCTCACATCTGCCTTCCGGAACCCGACGCGCGGGTTGAGCGTCTTCAGCAATTGTTCGCTGATGTGGAAACGCTCGGCCAGCCTCTCTCGCGCATTGCGATAGCCGAGGCGCTTCAGACGAGCCATCCGCTCCAGGCGGGTGGGGATGCGCCTGGTAAAGGGGCCGCGCACGTCCTTGACCGTGACCTCATATGTCACCAGAACCGGCTCGGCGGAGCTCGCCGTCAGCTTGTCCCAGGTCTCGCGTGTGAGCTTGCCGTCGGAAGCCAGTCCGTTGGCCGCCTGGAACGCCGCCACGGCTTTGGCAAAATTGTCGGAGAGGCGACCGTCGATCAGGCCCGGCGAGAAGCGGGCGCGATCGAGAAGGATCTGCGCCTTGAGAAGCATCGGACTGACGTCCTTCGGCTCGCCCTCGCTGAATTGCGCCTGATTGACCGCGTCGAGGTCAAGCCTGGCCGCCTGAGCTCCGCTGCATGCGAGCGCGAACGCCACGGCAGCGACAACGAAGAGCCGGACCATCGACTTCACTCCCGGGTTGCGACAGAAACCTGTCTTTATGACGCGGGCGTGCCGATCTGGTTCCTGTCGCAGCGCCGGCGTGCAAATCATTAGAACGTGCACCTTTGGGCGTACGATCTTGAATTTTATGCCGAAACCAGTTCCCAAGAGCGAAAAATGCTGGCATGATCATATAAGGGCCTATGCATTTTCTGATTAGATGGGCCCTTGCCTGGTGACCGGCGGCTCCCCAACGCCCCCCGCCCATGCCGCCGGTTACTTCATTTGAGGCCTCTCCCAGGCAATGCCGTGGCCGACCCCATCCCGGCCGTAGCGCTTCACGCACATATTAGCGGTTTGGAACATTCCTGCCTTCCCGGTGTTCGTTTTGCCAGGAGGAGCAACCATGGCAGACGTCAAAACGAAGCGCGATTTCCGGGACCGCGACCGTGTGTCGGCGGACGACGATTATGAGGTTCGCTACTTTGCCAAGCAGCATCGCATCACGCCTGAACAGGTTCGGGAGCTGATCAGCGAGCACGGCAACGACCGTAAGATTTTGCAACGTGAGGCAAGGAAGCTGGGTGACAAAGCTTTCTGATTTGGGGCCGCCGATCTTTGCCCGGTTGCGGGTCAGAGCAGCCGCCAACGAAGAGGACCAGTTCCGGACATGTCCCGCCTGCGGGCAGGCAGTGGACTGGGGCGACCTCCGGCAGGTGATCTGGCACGAGCAGCCAGGACACGCGAGGCTGGAAATTGACAGCTGAAAAGCCTTAGGGGAGACCCCTTGATGGATTTGACGCCAAAGGAGTCGCGAGCCGCGCGAGAACTCCTGCACTGGTCGCAAGTGCGCCTCGGCGCCAAGGCCAGCCTAGGGGAGGGGACCATTCGCGACTTCGAGAACGGGATCAGAATTCTGCGGGCCGAGAAACGAACCCGCATCCGTCGCGCTTTTGAGGCGGCGGGCGTCGTGTTCACGGCGAAGGGGCCCTCGCTTTCGGGCCTCAGGCCCGAAATGAATGGCTATCGCCATAAACAGCGCCGCTAAGCTAGTCCCGCTGCCGAGCGCTGCTGGCAGCGAGCTAACTGTCCACGCAAACCGGAGGTCGCGTCCTCCGTGAGGCCCGTGAGCACTCGTGGACGTTTGCCGGAGAGCTTCGACTTCAAGCTGGTTCAACCTCGACCAGGCAAATGAACGACGCGCATGGCTGACTTATTTGTAGGGCAGGACCGCGGCCGCGCGTTGCCGGCGTTCCCGAAGGGGAAGTCGGAGACTCCTCGATCTTCGAGGCGGCATCAACTTTCCGGAAACCCGTATCGCAGCTTTTGGCCGGTGCCCGGCTGCTTGACAGCGTCAAGTCCCAGTCGGGTGTGTTCGTGCTTGGCAAAAGCTTTCGCGTCCGCTTCGGAACCGAAACGCTTGATGGTCACAACGCCATCCTCGATAACGCGCACGTAATACCTGTCTTCCAGCGTGTCGATCTCGACCGAGTCCATTACGATTGACTTGTTCATTGACGGCCCACCTGAAGAAGATCCACCCCGCAGCCAAACGTCGCCGGCTAAGGATTGTTCCGCACTCAACTGATAAAACATCTACTCAGATAATCAGAGCACTCTGCGGGTCGGAGGGCAACGCGTTGCCTTTGCGAAGCCACGCTTGGCCAAGTCGGACAAACATACGATTTTACTAAAATGGAAGGAACTGATGGGACTGCTCCGGCTTGAGTAGCGGTTCCTGGAGTCGCGCGTGCATGACCAGCGGCAAAGACCGGCTTTCCTTCATCGAGTTCCAATCGCCCAATTTGGTCGAGAAAGCTCCCGAAGGCGGCGAATGGCTGCACGAGATCAAGTACGACGGTTACCGAACCCAGCTCATCGTGGAAGGCGCAACAGCGCGAGCCTTCACGCGCCGCGGCTATGACTGGTCGCATCGCTACAGGAGGATTGTCCAGGCGGCGGCAGGCTTGCCGGTGAAATCTGCGATCATTGATGGCGAGGCTGTCGTTCTCGGCGACACCGGCTTGCCTGACTACCAGGCGCTGGAGCGCGAGTTGGGCAACCCAAACTCTTCGAGATTGATCTTCTATGCCTTCGACCTGCTGCACCTCGACGGCCGCGATCTGCGACAGCAGCCGCTGGTCGAGCGCAAGGCAGCGCTCGAAACGCTGCTGAAGGACAGCGCGCCGACGTTGACCTATGCCGAGCATCTGGAGGTGAGCGGCAGGGAGATGTTCGATCATGCCTGCCGGATGGGCCTGGAGGGGATCGTGTCGAAGCGCGTGGACGCGCCCTACCGTTCCGGCGTGCAGACGAGCTGGGTCAAGGTCAAATGCATCAAGAGCGACACCTTTCCGATCGTCGCGTTCGTCGAGAAGCTTGGTGCTGAGCCGCGCCGGATCGCATCGCTCTATATCGGCAGGCGCGAGGGCGACCGGCTGCTTTATGCAGGCAAGGCTCAGAGCGGTTATACGCTTGAAGTGGCGCGACGCGTTCGCGAGCGGCTCGATCCGCTGATCATCGGCAAATCGCCTTTGTCGGAGCCCATTGTGAAGCCAAAGGCGACCTGGGTGAGACCCGAAGTCCTGGCCGAGGTGCAGTTCAGCGGCGTTACCGATCGCGGGATCTTGCGCGAAGCCGTGTTCAAGGGGCTCCGCGAGGACCTAGTGGCCGTCCCGCCAAAGCCGCCGGCGCCGTCGAAACGAAGAGCGGACCGAGATCACGGCGTGCCGCGTGAGAATATCTTGCAGCTGCTGCCCGATGCGGTTTCGCCTTCCAAGGATGAGCTCGTTCGCTATTGGAGTCTGGTCGCCGATCAGGCGCTGGTGCACCTCGGCTGTCGCCCACTGAAGCTCGTCCGTCATGCCTTCGGGGCAACTTTCTACCACAAGGGAATGCTGCCCGAGATCCCGGCAGCGGTGCACCAGCTGCGCGTCGAGAAGCGAGAAGGTGGGGAGGGCACTCGGGTCTGGGTCGACGACCTCGACGGCTTGCTCGGGCTGGTCGAAATGGATGCGGTCGAGCTCCACCCGTGGAATGCCACGGTGGATGACATAGAGCATGCCGACCGGATCGTGCTGGATCTCGACCCGGGTGAGGGCGTGGAATGGGCGCAAGTGACTGAGACCGCGCTGGCGCTGCGCGACATCATGGCAGCGTCAGGTCTGGAAAGCTGGCCGAAGGTCACGGGCGGCAAGGGCATTCACTTGTTGGCGCCGCTGGCGGCGAAAATGACCCACGACCGCGCGCGGCAGCTCGCCAGGTCGATTGCACAGGTCCTCGCCGACGCAGAACCCGACCGCTACTTGCTGTCGGCCGCGCCGTTGGCCCGCAAGGGCCGCATCTTCATCGATTATCTGCGCAACGGACGCGGCAACACGGCCGCCGGCGCTTTTTCGCCGCGGGCCCGCGCCGGCTTCCCCATCGCGCATCCCGTTACTTGGGTGCAGGTAGAGCGGCGTATCCGGCCGGATGCGTTTACCATGGACCATCCGTTCAGGGCGGCTCAGCGAAATGCGGCGTAGCGGGCGAGGCCCGTGAAGATCATCCCGAATCTGCGTTCTTAGTCATAGGCGATTGAATTTTCGGGCGGAACCAGTTTCCAAGAACGCAAATTGCTGGCATGATCATATAAGGGCCTATGCATATTTTGATTCGATGGCCCCTGTTCCTGGTAACCGACGGCTCCCCATCGCCCCCCGCCCATGCCGTCGGTTGCCTCATTTCGAAATCTCAAATCAAGGACGCAGCCCTGACCGGTCGAGCAGGGCTGTGGTACGCCGCAAGGTCTTTGGCCTTGTGGCCGACGGCAATCACGAGCCGAACCAAAATAGCGCCAGAAGGGCCACAAAGATTGCGGCCGCGGCGACGGTGCCCCACATGAAGACCCTGCTGGTGCCACGCTGCTCCTCCTCGCGGGATAGGTTGTTAGCCATGTCAAGTCTCCTTCGCAGTATCTCCGCAGAAGTGCGAACGCCCGTCAGCGGCTCGCCACCGCCCTTGCTTCGCGCTCCAGCGTCGCACGATCGTTTCCGTGCTTTTTGATGAGGTCGCGAGCTTCGGGGATTGTCAGGTGGAATTTCCTCGCGAAGTGGGCGACCTCATATTCCTCATCGCCTGACACGCGGCCGCGGTCGCGGAAATCACGCTTGGTCGTGTCGTCTGCCATGGTTGTTCCTCCTGGATAGGAATAAAACCGCCTCCCTTTGGGAATGTTCCAGCCTCTGGGAGGTTGGTATGCGGACGCGGCTTCCGTCCTGTCAGCGACGCTTTTCGAGGAGCCGCGGGCCTGCTGCTCGTCATGCCCACTCCCGTCACTCTCGCCACGGAACAATCCGCAGTCCTTGTGGTTCGGGCGCACCCAACCAGGAGGAAAAAACTATGTCTGAATCCCGCGAATGGCTGATCCAGTGGCTGAGGGATGCTCACGCAATGGAAGAGCAAGCCGAGACGATGCTGTCCGGCCAGCTGGGCCGGCTCGAGAGCTATCCGGACCTCAGCGAACGCATCCGCGCTCACCTCGCCGAGACCAAGGAGCAGGCGAGACGATTGAAGTCTTGCCTGGATGGCCTGGAAGAAGGTTCGTCAACACTGAAGGACGCAGGCGGAAAACTGACCGCAATGGCGCAGTCGATCAGCGGCGTGTTCGCCGGCGACGAGGTGATGAAAGGCTCTCTGGCCAGCTACACCTTCGAGCATATGGAGATCGCTTCCTATACGATCCTCATGGCTGCCGCTGAAGCCGTGGGTGAAGCCGAGATTGCTCGGGTCTGTGAGCAGAACCTGCGCGAAGAAGAAGCGATGGCCGAGTGGCTGAAGGACAATCTTCCGCAGGTCACCGAGACATTCCTCGCCCGGGCCGATGCCGACAGCGACAGCGCCAAGCGCTAGTTCGCGTCATACAGGTGAAACGAGGCGGCGTTGGCCGCCGCCTCGGTCCCATCAAGCGTGCTTCGGCTGGGCTGCCTTTCCAGTTGGGAGCGGAACTGCTCCCTCCTCGATGAGGATGTCCTTCCGGCGGGCAAAGGCAACGAAGACCCCTCTCGCCGTTTCTGGGTCGATTTCGCCGGCCAAGGCGGCCTTGCAGGCACGCACCGCCGCCTTCTGCTCAGGGCTGTTGCCACACCAGTCGACGACGAACTGATAGGCATCTACGACAGTGTTCAGCTGACGCGGAAATCCCAGTCCGACCCAGACGCGGATCGGCTTTTCGAACGGTTTTGCAAGCATCGCGACTGCCTCCTTTTGCGGCTACGCAGCCACGCCGCTGCCTGGGCCCTTGCCGGTCATCCAAGGCAAAGTGACAGTCACGTCCTCGTGGATCTTGACCGACTTTGCGAAGCCGCAGAACGCGTCTCTGGCGGCCGTTAGCGGATAGTCGCTGTCGAATGCTCGCTGACAGGCACGCAGGGCGGTCTCGTAGATGGTGCCGCGTCTGTTCTTGGGCCATTCGTAGAGAAATTCCAGGGCGTCATCGAGGCAGGCGATTTCCTGGATGAGGCTGTTCCCGCTCTTCACGAAAACGGGGCTGTCAAACATCCGATCGTTCATAAGATCCTCCAAGTCGAACGAACAATTTGAGTTCTGAGACAGGCCGGAACCGGCAGCGATCCTGGCCTGGCTGCGATATGGGTTTGCGGTTTTTGGCCGTCAAGATGAGGGCGCGTGCGGGAGCGTTCGGCTCGATGGGAACCTTCCGCGGGTCTTGCTGTTCGGTACGCAGCGGCGGGGCGAACCTTTGCTCCGAAATGAGGGCCGCCATCCGTGAGCGGGTCATGTGGCCGCTCTTGCGAAAACCCGCCCGCGCTCCTCCCCGGGCGGGTTTTTGCCGGAGCAATTCTAGAAAGCGTGACTCGGGTTTCCGTCCGGAACTGCCGGCAGGCACAGTCTTCCTTACGCCGGCCGCTGAACCACCGGTGGCTTTCGCGCGGGAGGCTTGCTGGTGGTCACCAGCCTGACCTTGTCGATGTCCACTGTAACCGGTACGCCGAGCTTCACGGTCACCCGGTCCCCATTGACGCGCGTTACATCTCCGACGAGCTCGATCGGCTGGCCTCTCTTCACGGTCGACGTGCGGTCGATGATCGAATGCGGCTGCTCATAGGAGGGAATCGACACGCTGACGCGGTCCTCCGTCACCCGCCGGCGAACCGTTGCGGTGATGGCGACCTCGTCTCCGACCTTGATGCCTCTTGCCATAGACGCAAGACTGGTGCGGCCAGCGGATTCGTCAAGCGATCGCTAATGTATCTTTGGGCACTTTCCAGCGCGTGCCTTGGCACGCGTGCAAGAAAACCGGATCTGGCTCGTCAACAGGCTACTTCCTGCGCGACAGTGCCTTCGCCTCGCGAACGAGCGAACCCCAATTCAAGCCTAGGAAAGAAACAAGTTCCAAAGCCTGCGCTTCGGTAATGCCGATCTCCCGGACAAGCCGTTGAACAACAGATTCCTGTGACTGACTGTCAGATGTGAGCGCCATGGGGAGTCCCCTATGGCGGCGCAACGTTCAAGTCAGAAATTAGTTCCCGCCAATTCCGGCTTGGCTGCCGCCGGCGGTCCGTCATTGGCTGGAAGCGAGCTTCTGGATACGCCCTTTGTCCAGACGGAACACCCCCTCGGTGCCGCCCTGGCGCTCGAAGTCGGTCTGGAGTTCGTCCCACGTTCCCAGATATTTGCCGCATTCGGCACAATGGATTTGGGTAGTGGGTTGAGCATCGATGGGGATCTGCAACCGGATCACACCGCAATACGGGCATTCCAATTTGTGATCCAGATACCTACCGGCGATCATCGCCCACCATCTCGCAATCGGCAGGTCTGCGCAAGCCGCCGATTCTTGTGCATGCCGCCAGGAGGCACAGCGATTCTGGGGCAGCGAGACGCACCAACCAACGACTGAAAGCGCTTCGCCACGCCCTCCGACATCGCGCGCCCGCCCGTCTGTATCTTATGCAGAACGCGTTCATGACCGGCGAGACCATCCACAACGATGGCTGGGGTGAGCGGGCGAGGCAGACGGCTGCCGTGCCGGGCCTTGGCCAAGCCGATGGCATTTTCGGCGCAACGCTAATATACATGACGCCCGAATGAGCAGCGCCTCCGCACACGAGGAATGCCATGCGAAGGGTCATCTTCACAGCCATGTGCATTGCCGCCGCAACAGGCGCCAATGCGCATGATTGGTACGAAGACAAGATTGACCCGGTAACGAAATTCAAGTGCTGCGGCGGTCAAGATTGCCGCGCCATCCCGCAGTCGTCGGTACGGTCCAGAGCCGACGGCGGCTATACCTATTTGCCCGACGGTTTCAACATCCCGCGAGATCGGGTTCAGGAATCGCCGGACGGCCAATATCATATCTGCGAAAACAACTACGTGATAACCAATCAGCCCTATTTGCGCTGCTTCTTCGCGCCGCGGCTCAAGGTTTCTCGGCTGGTCGCACGCTGAGGGGATGGCCGTTTTTCGGAAACATCCATCGCCGGCTCAAGCGGCGGCGTGAACTAGACGCCCGAGTGCCTCGCCCTGATGATTCTGGCTTCCCGCAACAGCGCAGGACGATCGCGTCCAACCGCTTTTATCAGCCTCCTGGCTTGCGCGTCCGAAATGCCTGTTTTCTGTTTCAGCAAAATGACGAGCTGCTTGTCGTCGATCCGGTTATGGGAACTGCTTTCGCCGGGTTCGGTCATTGTTGGATCCTCCTCCGACCGAACGGAAAGAAGCCCTGAAAGGTTTCATCGCCGTTGTTGCTTTTCGTAGGCCATTGGTACGGCCGATCGCATGGCGGCAAATCAGCCGTCGCCAGACCCGCCTGAATCGGCAAAGCGGCTTTTGGTCTTCAACTGCATCACATTTGCAGCGGTCGGCCGTTCCGGTCGGATGTCGGATTTGAGCGCATTGCAGACCGACGCCGGCCGCCCCGTGCGTGCGCTGCGCCAACCGGACTCTGCATGCTTCATCAGGTAGCGCTCCGGCGTTCCATCTCCAATTCGGCCTTCAGGCTTTCGATGTCGCGAAAAATCGAGGCGACCGCCAGTGTGCGTCCCTTGCGCTTGAAACGCAGGAGGCAATCTTTGGCGGCGATGTCGCCTTCCACCGCGATCTCGTCCCATCGCTCCGCATGTCCAACGTAGTTGATCGGGACGTCATAATGCTGGCTCCAGAAGAACGGGACGGCAGTGTATTTCTCGCGCTGTCCGAGCATGTTCAGAGCTGCCGTCTGTCCCTGCCTTTCTGCGACCACCCAGTGCTCGACCCTGATGTTTTCGCCGGAGTGGGCATCAGGCCATCGCGCAATGTCGCCTGCCGCGAAAACGCCCGGCGCGCTCGTCTCCAGAAAGGCATCCACCATGATGCCGCGGTCGAGCCTGAGCCCAGCCTTTTCGGCAAGCCCGAGCCGCGGCCGCACGCCGATGCCGGCGACGATGAGATCCGCGGTCAGCGTAAGGCCGCTGCTCAGTTGCACGTTCGTGCCGTCGATGGCGGCCGCGGTGTCCTTGAGATGAAAGACGACGCCATTTTGCTCGTGGAGGCTGCGGATGAAGTCGCCCATCTGCGGCCCGAGGACCCGCTCCATCGGCCGTTCGTCGGGCGCGACGACATGAACTTCGATGTTCCGCGCACGCAGGGACGCGGCAACCTCGAGGCCGATGAAACTGGCGCCCAGCACGATGGCGCTGCGGGCCGTCTCGGCTTGCTCGATAATCGTGCTGCAGTCGGAGAGCGAGCGCAGCGTATGGACCTGTGGCTGATCGGCGCCCGGGATCGTGAGGCGGACCGGTTCGGCTCCCGTAGCAAGCAGCAAACGGTCGTAGGCGGTTCGGTTCCCGTCTGCGTGCACGACCTCGCCGGACCCGACATCGATGTCGGCGACGCTGGTCTTGAGGCGCAGATCAATGCCGTTCTTGGCATAGAAGCTTTCCCCGCGCAGCGGAACCCAATCCGACGGCGCCTTGCCGGCGAGGTAATCCTTGGAAAGGTTGGGGCGATCGACGGGCGGCGCCTCGTCGTCGCTGAGCATGACGATGCTGCCCTGATGGCCTTCACGACGCAGTCTTTCGGCGGCCGCGAAACCAGCCGCGCCGCCTCCGACGATCACGATTCTTCCGGCAAACTGGCCAGTGCCTCCACTGCTGGGCTTTTGAGCCGCTCGCTTGCGCTTCTCGCCCACGAAAATGCGATCGCCGCGCTGTTCCACCGACCAGCAGGCGAGTGGACTGAACGCAGGCGCACGCACGGCTTCGCCGGTGCGCAAATCGAAACAGGCGTGGTGCCACGGACATCGAACGGTACCCTCCACGACAAGACCGTCGACCAGCGGCCCGCCATAATGCGTGCACGCCGCCCCGATTGCGAAGACCTCTGTCCCGCGGCGCACCAACAGCACCTGTTCATCGCCATAGTGACCGACCAGCTTTGCGCCATCGGCAAGGTCGGATAGCGCGATACCTTGGGCCAGATCCGGTCCGCTCGATTTAGAGTGGTCTTGAGCCATCTTCTTTCTCCCTGCGCTATTCGATTGGAGTCCGACCGAGCCAGACTGACTCCCGACGCTGGTTTGGGCAAATCAATGATCGCCTGGCTTGCTTGCGCCAGTCGATGAGCAAAGTTCGAGGCCCGTCGCGACATCGAAACCCCATCCTTTGGTGACCGTAGGCGCCGACGAATGATTTGATGGAGTTTCCTCAGATCGGTTTCCAAACGGACCGACAGATTTTCGCAAGCTCCCGCCACACCGGGGGGGCGGGCCGGACTGTCGCGCTCGCCTATCCATGACTGATGCGCCGTAAGTCGCTGAAATCCTTAACGCGATTTTCATTCCGCTCGTTTAGCCACTAGGCATGAGAGATTCCGACCAGCCTGGCCCAGGTTCAGCCCTTCAGGGGCAAAGCGAAGCCGTGGAAGCGGGAATTCTGCGGGATCAGTTCGCTGACCTGAAGAAGGGCCTTTTCATCTCGATGCCCATCGGCACCGTTCTCTCGGCCCTGATCCTGGCCGTGCAGATGCTCTCGGGCGGTGGCCCGGCGGCGGTTCTGTGGTTTGCGGCGGTCACCATCATCAACGGCGCCCGCATAGGACTGGCGCTCGCCCAGCCGGAAATTGCCTTTGATGGGCCCGATAGCCGGTCGAGGCCGGTCGATGCGCGACTTTCCGTTTACGGGCTGTTGGCGCTGGCATCGGGCATCGCCTGGTCTTTTCTGGCGGTGCTGTCGGATGGATACACCACTCCCCAGGCGCCGCTCTATCTGGTCGTCCTCGCCGGCCTGTCGGCCGGTTCGGTCACCTATGGTGCGTCATACGCGCCGGCTTCGATCAACTTCTTGACATTGCCGCTTCTGATCGCCGCAGGATGCGTGTTGGCGAAAGGCAATATCGAGAACTACGTCCTCGGCTTCACGGTCCTGCTTTTTCTTGGAGGCATGATCAGAAGCTCGCTGCTCGGGCAGGCTCGCTTCAAGGAGACGAGCCGCCTCAAATACGAAGCGCGGGCGTTCGCGGCCCGGATGGAACGAAACTCCAGGTGCGATCCGCTGACGAACTTGCTCAACAGGCACGGGCTCGAGCACGCAATCGGCGAGATGGGTTTTTCCGACGGTCCGTTCGTGACCATGCTGATCGATCTCGACGGCTTCAAATCCGTCAATGACACCTATGGTCACAATATCGGCGACGACCTGCTGGTCCGGGTCGCGCGCAGGATAGAGAACCACGCGCCGCCGGGGGCAACGATCGCGCGCATCGGCGGCGACGAGTTCGTGCTGCTCTTTCCCGCCGCAAGCTCGCAGCACTCGATAGACGAGCTTGCGTCCTTGATCATCGCGGCCATCGCCAATCCGGATCCGGCATTGAAATCGGTGCGTGTCGGCGCCTCGATCGGTATCTACGTATCGGAGACACCGCGACTGACGGAGATGCTGCTGCGCGCCGACTTCGCGCTTTACGCGGCCAAGCGCAGCGGCAGGAACGAATACTGCCTCTTCGATGCCGAGCTCGATCAAGCGCTCGAACGCAAGCACTGCATCGAGCGCGACCTGCGCGCAGCCATCGAGAGAGGCACGCTTTGCTCATGGTTCCAGCCCATCGTGCGGCTGGACACGCAAGCGCTCGCCGGCTTCGAAGCGCTGCTGCGGTGGCAGCACCCGGTTCACGGCGCCATTCCCCCGCCGGAGATCGTGACAGCGGCACGCGAAACCGGTCTGCTTTCCTTGCTGACGGAGAAGGTCTTTCTCAATTGCTGCTCCATGATCGAGGAACTGGCGAGGAAAGGGCGCCAGGATGTGCGCGTTGCGATGAATCTGTCGCCGCGTGAACTCGAGGCAGGCAATGTCGACGATATGATGCTGGACATCCTGAAGACGAGGAATGTCCCCGCGGCCATGCTCGAGATAGAGATCACCGAAGAGGCGCCCGTGGATCGCGCCCGGGTCGACGAAAAGCTGGAACGCCTGGCGGACGCGGGCATATCGATCGTGCTGGACGATTTCGGCACCGGCTTTTCGACCCTGGTTTCGCTGAAGGACAGTCGGATCCGCAAGATCAAGATCGACAAGGACTTCGTTCGCGATCTGGCCAAGTCCGTGGAAGATCAGGCGCTGGTCAAGGCGGTCATTGATCTCGGACGAACGCTTGGCATAGAGGTCATGGCGGAGGGGGTCGAGACGGAAGCCGATCGCCTGATCCTGCGCTCGCTCGATTGCATGATCGGGCAGGGCTTCCTCTTCTCGGCAGCGCTTCCCATGCACGATGCGCTGGCCTTCGAGCCGAGGCGTTTCGACACCTCTGCCGCCGCAAATGCCGCCTTTGATCCCGGGCAACTCCCGTCGCGCCGAACCGGCAGCGCCGCCTAAGGGGGTGGGCGGCTGCGGCTGCCCAACTCCTGTGTCAGAGAGCCTCGAAGGACCCTGTCGGCGACTTGGATATCAGGCCGGCAGGCCGTTTTGCTTGCGCAGGCTCTTGTCGAAGGCGGATTCGGGAACGAAACGGCGCAGCAAGCTGATCTGGCGAGCCATTTTTCCGGCAGCATAGCGCCTCCGTGGAACGGAGGCGGTCGCCGCTTGCAAGACCGTCTTGGCCACGATCTCGGGCGCATCGCCTGTCTCGATGGCTTTCCGCAGAACCACATCCATGCCGGCGCGCGCGGTGCCATAGATGTCCAGCAACTGATCGGGCCTTGCGAGATTTTCTTCAAACGACGTGCGGGTGTAGGCGGGCTCGACCAGCACCACGCGAATTCCGAACGAGCGCAGTTCATGGTCCAGCGATTCTGAATAGCCTTCGATCGCATGCTTGGTCGACGCATAGAGAGCGGAATAGGGAGCCGGAATCAGGCCCAGCACGGAACTCAAATTCACGATTCTGCCGCTCCGTTGGCGTCGCATTGTCGGCAGCACCGCGTTGGTCATCCGGATGACACCAAAGACATTGACATCAAACAGCGCCTGAGCCTGCGCAGTCGAGGATTCCTCCGCGCCGCCGAGCAGGCCGATGCCGGCATTGTTGACGAGCAGGTCTATGCGTCCGGTTTCGGCCAGCACATCTTCGACCAGCTTCGATACGGACGCGTCGTCGGTCACGTCGCCGGTCAGCATGGTAACGCCGTCGGACTGTTCGGAGATCGCGCGACGGCTGGTTCCGAACACGCGAAAGCCCGCGTTCCGGAGGGCTGCGGCTGTTGCGCGCCCGATGCCCGAGGATGCGCCTGTGACGAGGGCGACGCCAGGATTGGTCTTTTCCATGAGATCACTTTCTTGCGGCTGGAGTGGGGAAATCGGAATGCCGAAACAAAAGCCTCAGCCAGGGAGCGGCTCGACCGTTCAGGCCTGTCCGTCCCAACGCCGGAACAGCGCGCTGGCGTTCACACCTCCGAAGCCAAAACCATTGGAGATCGCGTAGTCCATTTCCATTGGCCGGGCTTGGTTCGCGACGAAGTCTATGCCGTCGCCGGCCGGATCGGGCGCGCCCATATTGAGGGTTGGCGGCGCCACCTGGTCCCTGAGCGCCAATATCGTGAAGATCGCGCCGAGCCCGCCGGCGGCGCCGAGCAGGTGTCCGGTCGCCGACTTGGTCCCGCTGACGGCGATCGAGAAATCCGCGCCGAAGACCCTTTTGAT
>NZ_RZSF01000158.1:0-15077 GCF_004023325.1 Mesorhizobium sp. M1A.F.Ca.ET.072.01.1.1
CGCATTGGCCGCGCTGGTCGAACAGGAGAAGAGCCTTTGAAAGTCGGCGAACGCCACTATCGTACAATTTGGCTCAGCAACGACAAACGCTCGGTCGAGATCATCGACCAGCGCTGGCTGCCGCATGAGTTTCGCGTCGAGACGATCGGAACCGTTCCCAGCATCGCTACCGCGATCCGCGACATGTGGGTGCGCGGCGCGCCGCTGATCGGCGTCACCGCTGCCTACGGCGTCGCCATCCAGATGACCGACGATCCCTCGGACGAAGCGCTCGACGCGGCGTGGGAGACGCTGCACAAAACGCGACCGACGGCGATCAACCTGCGCTGGGCGCTGGACGAGATGCGGCGTTTTCTCAAGCCGCTGGCGCCGGGAGAGCGCGCCGAGGCCGCCTACCGGCGCGCCGCCGAGATCGCAGACGAGGATGTCGGGCTCAATCGCGCCATCGGCGAGAACGGGCTTGCCATCATCAAGGAGATCGCGGCGAAAAAGAAGCCTGGCGAGGCGGTCAACATTCTCACCCATTGCAATGCCGGTTGGCTGGCGACGGTCGACTACGGCACCGCCACGGCGCCAATCTATCTGGCGACGGAAGCCGGCATTCCGGTCCACGTCTATGTCGACGAGACCAGGCCGCGCAACCAGGGCGCCCAGCTGACCGCCTGGGAAATGGCCGGCCACGGCGTGCCGCACACGCTGATCGTCGATAACGCCGGCGGGCATCTGATGCAGCATGGCGACATCGACATGGTGATCGTCGGCACCGACCGCACGACGGCCAATGGCGACGTCTGCAACAAGATCGGCACCTATCTCAAGGCTTTAGCCGCCGCCGACAACGACGTCCCTTTCTATGTCGCGCTCCCCTCGCCCACCATCGACTGGACGGTCGCCGACGGGCTTGCGGAAATCCCGATCGAGGAGCGCGCGAGTGACGAGGTTTCACTGGTGTGGGGTAGGACGGCCGACGGCAAGGTCGCGCAGGTGCGCGTCTCGCCCGACGCGACGCCGGCGGCAAACCCCGCCTTCGACGTAACGCCGGCTCGGCTGGTGACAGGGCTGATCACCGAGCGCGGCGTGGCGAAGGCTTCATGCGAGGGGCTGAAGGCGATGTTTCCTGAGCGCAGTTAATCTTCCCCGGTGCTCTCGGCCGTGCTCACGCCGCACAACTATCATGAGAGCGCCGAGCACCGCCGCTTCTTCCACGAGAATTTTTTTTGGTGAAGGGCAAGGAAGCGGCGAAGGCCTGCGTCGAAATCCTTGCCGCGCGCGAGCGGATCGCCGCTTAGGCTCGACTCGGGCCGGATTTCAGCCCTGCAACAAGAATTGCGGCCGAAAGGGCTTCAAAAGGTTGCGGTAGGTCAGAAATCCGGCCAGAAGCAACGGGGCCGCCCGCCCGGGCGGCCTTTTCAAACACGGGCTCGAACCAGATACGGGAGACTATTCGTTGGCTCGCATCACACTGAGACAATTGCTCGACCATGCCGCCGAACAAGGCTATGGCGTGCCTGCCTTCAACATGAACAACATGGAACAGGGCCTCGCCATCATGGAGGCGGCCGAGGAGACCAAGTCGCCGGTCATCCTCCAGGCGAGCCGCGGGGCGCGCGCCTACGCCAATGATGTGGTGCTGGCCAAGCTGATCGACGCGCTGGTCGAGATCCACCCCGACATTCCGGTCTGCATGCATCTCGACCACGGCAACAACGAAGCGACCTGCGTCACCGCGATCCAGTACGGCTTCACGTCGGTCATGATGGACGGTTCGCTGAAGGAAGACGGCAAGTCGCCGGCCGACTACGCCTATAATTCAGGCATCACGCGCCGCGTCGTCGATATGGCGCATTGGGGCGGTGTCTCGGTGGAAGGCGAGATCGGCGTGCTCGGCTCGCTGGAGAGCGGCGGCGGCGAGCAGGAGGATGGCCACGGCGTCGAAGGCGCCATCAGCCACGATCAGTTGCTTACAGACCCGGTGCAGGCCGAGCAGTTCGTGCGCGACACCCATGTCGATGCGCTCGCGGTGGCCATGGGCACCAGCCACGGCGCCTACAAATTCTCGCGCAAGCCGGATGGCGCGGTGCTGGCGATGAATGTGATCGAGGAGATCCATCGCCGCCTGCCCAATATGCATCTGGTCATGCATGGCTCGTCATCGGTGCCGGAGGAGCTGCAGGAGATCATCAACAAATATGGCGGCCAGATGAAGCCGACCTGGGGCGTGCCGGTGGAAGAGATCCAGCGCGGCATCAAGCACGGCGTGCGCAAGATCAACATCGACACCGACAACCGCATGGCGCTGACCGGCGCGATCCGCAAGGTGCTGACCGAGAACCCTTCCGAGTTCGATCCGCGCAAATATCTGACGCCGGCCATGGCGGCGATGAAGAAGCTCTGCAAGGAACGCTTCGAGCAGTTCGGCACAGCCGGCAACGCGCCGAAGATCAAGCCGATCCCGTTGTCGGAAATGGCCAAGCGTTACAAGGCCGGCAGCCTCGACCCGAAGTTCGGCTGAGCCACCTCCTCCCGCGACCGGGTTCCAGCCGGTCGCGGGAGCACGCCCGCCCTCCCACGGCACCAGTCCCGCGGAACCTCACGTCATCGGCATTGGCCAAGGAACCATCCATGGCCGAGCTTAGTTGAACTGTCCTGACGCAATGGAGGGTGCGCCGACCGGCGTCGCCGACGGGAAATGCTCGAGCCGCTCTGCTGCGACATGCCGCTTCATCCGACATGGCCGGATCTCGTTGCGCGGCTGTTGCTGACGCTGGTCGCGGGCTTCCTCATCGGCTTGAATCGCGAAGCGCGCGGCCATTCCGCCGGCCTGCGGACGACCATCCTGGTCGGCCTCGCGGCGTGCGTCGCCATGGTCCAGGCCAACATGCTGCTCGACGTTGCCGGCAAGGGACCGGACTCATTCGTGCGCATGGATGTGCTGCGCTTTGCGCTCGGCGTGCTCACCGGCGTCGGCTTCATCGGCGGCGGCGCCATCCTCAGGCGCGGCGATCTCGTCACCGGAGTGACCACCGCCGCCACCATGTGGATCATGACGATGATCGGGCTGGCCTTCGGCGGCGGCCAGTTCGGCCTCGGCGCGATTGCTACAGCATTGACGCTGGTGACGCTGCAGGCCCTGAAGTGGGTCGATCTCAAGATCCCGCGCAACCATAAGGCGATCCTTGCGGTCTCATGGCCGAAGACAGCCCCGCCCGACCTCCAGGAGATCGTACGGCCGCTCGGATACGATGCCCGCTTCGTTGGCATGGAGCACGATGCCGACCGCGACCGCTTCGTGTTTTCCTTCCAAGTCAAATGGCGGCAGCCAGATGCAGTCGAGCCGTCAACTGAGGTGCTGGCGCTGGTCGGCCAACACTGTGAGATCGAGCGGTTTGAATTGATCAGCGAGAAAGCGCCCTGATCAGCGTCGGAAGGGTGGCGAAGCTATTCGGCTGCGCTTGGCGTTTCCGAATCCGGGCGAATAAGCTTGATGTCCGCTCCCGCCGCCCAAGCGCCGATGTCCTCCCGGCGCAGCGCCGCCGCCATCATGTCGGGAAAATGGTCCGGCGTGCAGGCGAAGACCGGGACGCCCAATGCCGCGACCGAGCCGGCCATGGAAGAGTCGTAGCCGGGACGGCCCTGGTCGGTGAGCGCCAGGAGCACAACGACATTGACGCCCGACCGCACCAGCGCAGCCAGCCGACGAAGCAGTTCCTGACCGTTGCCGCCTTCGTAGAGGTCGGTGATGAGGACGAAATGGGCCTTGGTCGGCCGCTCGATGCGCTCGGCGCAATAAGCGACCGCCTGGTTGATGTCGGTTCCGCCGCCAAGCTGGACGCCGAACAGCACCTCGACCGGATCGCTGAGCTCTTCGGTCAGATCGACGATCGCGGTGTCAAAGCAGACCAGCTTGGTGCGCACGACCGGCAAGGAGGCCATCACGGCCGCGAAGATCGAGGCGTAGATGACCGAACTTGCCATCGAGCCGGACTGATCGACGCAGAGCGTCACTTCGTCGAGGTCGACCAGCCGACGCTGGCGGCGCATGAAGCCGACGAGCTTTTCCGGCACCACGGTCTTGTGGTCTGGCTGGTAGTGGCGAAGGTTCGCCGCGATCGTGCGCGGCCAGTCGATGTCGCGCTGCCGCGGCCGGTTGGTGCGCCTGGAACGGTCGAGCGCGCCGCGGATCGCCTCGGCGGTCTTCTGCTCGAGACGCTGCATCAGCTTGGCGACGATGTCGGAAATGATCGAGCGTGCAATGTCCCTGGTCTTTTCCGGCATCGCCGAGCGCAACGAGACCAGATCGGCAACGAGATTGACGTCGGCCTCGATCGCCTTGAGGAATTCCGGCTCCATCAGCATTTGCTTCAGCTTCAGCCGCTCGAAGGCGTCCTTCTGCACGACCTGGACCACCTGCTCCGGGAAGAAAGAGCGGATATCGCCCATCCATTGCGCGACGCGCGGCGCCGAGCGGCCGAGGCCGCCGCGCCGCTTGCGCGGATCGCCGGCGTCGCCGCTGCCGTCGCCGTAGAGCGCATCGAGGGCTGCCGAAAGCCGCCGGTCCTCCTCCGACAGCGCCGAGAAAGACTCATCGTCGGCGCCGATCGCCAGGCGCCAACGGCGCTCCCGCGTCCCTTCGATCGGATGAAGATCGGGTCCGACCGTTTCATCATCCATGGTTGGGCTCCCCCGTAAGCAGCTTGCCGAGGAGACCAAAATGCCGGCGCCAGGCGTCGCCGCCATCGGGTGCCGGCGTCAGTCCGGCGGGCAGGCTCGCCCTGCGGCCGAGCACGGCCTCGATCAGGCGGCGGCGCTCCATGCTGTCGAGATTGGAAAATACGCGGCGCAGCAAAGGCAGATGCGCAACGAAGGCGTCCTCGTCGAGCGATGCCAGCCAGGAATCGACAGCGCCGCGCAGCCCCTCGTCATAGATCAGCCTCTGGCCGGCGCCGCTGAAGAAGCCTTCGAAAAAGGCGGCGGCATCGATGACCGGCGTTCCGGGCGACAGCCGCTTTGCCAAAAGGCCGGCCGTGGCCTCGGCCGAGAGGTGCCCGGCCTCGTAGAGCAGATGTGCGGCGCAGCCAGCAACGAGCGCCGTCGAGCGCGATGAATCGAGCACCGCCGCAAGGCCGTTCCGCCAGGCATCCAGGACATGCCCGTCCGGCTCGACCAGCCTGATCGCCTCGTCGGCCTTCCGCAGCGCCGCCATCAGCGCTGCGGCGGCCTGCGCGTCGAGATCGCGCGCGGCGTAAGGCAGCGCGATCGCGCCTTCGATGACCAACCGCTCCAAGAGGCCGGCAAGGCGCTGCGTCTCGGTTTTGCGCGCTTCGCCATAGCGGATGATGTCGGCAAGCGGGGGCACCGACGGAAGGAGCTCCAGGCATTCGCTGCTATGCGCCGCCTTCTCCTCGAGCGCGGCGAGGCCGGCCGCGGACGCCTCGCTCAAGGCGGCGGTGATCGCGCTTTGCACCAGCGTGGCCAGAGCATCGAGCGTCGAAGCGGCGCCGATCATCTGGACAAGCCGGCCGTTGGCGGCCTTCTCGATGGTCGGTCCGTAAATCAGGTTTTCGACCAGGCGCACGGCGTATTCCGGCTGCCAGGCCAGCAGCCAGCGCTCGCGGAACGTGCCGCGGCTGCGGCCGACATCCGTCAGCCTGCCCCAGTTCACGCCGAGCACGTTCAGCCGGTGCAGAAGCGTCGACCGAAAGAGACCGCTCTCGCTGCGCAGGTCGATGGAGAGCTCGCGCTCCAGTGCTTCAGGCTTGAGCCGCGCGGCCTTCTGGTTGCGCTGCAAATCATCGATCAGCGGCGCGAGCGGCGTGTCGGATGGAATCTCGCCGACATCGGCGCCGAGCAGCAGCTCGGCCTCGACCATCTTCCACAGCAGGGCCTCGCCGTTGAAGAGCGCCGCGATCGAGGCCTCGCGCAGTTCCTCGAAACCCGGTTTCGGGCGCTCGCGTATGGCGGCAAGCGCCCGCGCCAGACGCTCCGCCTCGATCAGCGAGGCGGTCGAAATCATATGGCCCTTGGCCCTGAGAACCGAAGCGATCCGCGCGAGCCACAGCACCGAAGCGTCGTCCTGCCCGCGCGTCTGCCACAGGTGCTTGCTCCAGCCCGGCGCGACGACACCGGCGCCATAGCCATAGCCCAGCGCCAGCCGCGGTCCGGTCCATGGCGCGAAGGTCATCGTGGTCTTCCGCCGGCCGATGCCCTTGAGCAGTGCCTGGTCGATCTTTTGCGGATGCGGAGCTTGCAGGGCGGGCACATGCCACGCGCCGCAGACGACGGCCAGCGGCCCGTCGATTTCTTTGCGCGCAGCGCCGATCTCCAGCCGCATATGCGCCTCGCGCATGGCCTCGAATTTGCCAATGGACGTCTCGCCGTCGCGCAGCGTCGTCATCGCGTCGGCGATGGCCGCGAAGATCGGCCCGGGTGCGGGATTCTGCTCGATGATATCGGACCACCAGCTTTCGCCGTCCTCATAGCCGGCGGCGCGCGCCAAGGTGCCAATCGGATCAAGGATCCGCGAGCTTGCTTCGCTCTGCTCTTCGGTGGCCTCCGGTTCGTCCGCATCGGCGTCGGTCGAACCCTCGGGCCCTTGCTCGGCAAGCCGCGCGGCGGAGGGCAGGTCGATGAAACGCAGCGCCGCCTTGTTGGCGACGGCCCAAAGCGCCGCCTGATATTCGGGAGAGAATTCGGCGAAGGGCCAGAAGCGCGTCGCGGCGGGATCGTCCTCGGGGTAGCAAAGCAGCGCCACCGGCGGCTTCATGTCCGGGCTGGCAACCAGGGGCAGCAAGGGCGAGGCATCCACCGGCCCCTCGATCAGCACGGCGGCCGGCTGCAATTCCTGCAACGCTCTAACCAGGCTCGCGGCGGAGCCCGGCCCATGATGGCGAATGCCGAAATAGCTGATGCCGCCTTGCGTCATGGCTCAGATGGCCGCGTTGAGCGCCGCGTAATAACCGGCGTAGTCCGGCCGCTTCTTCAGCACCGTCTCCAGATATTCCTCCAGCACGACCTTGTCCTGGACCGGATCCTTGACGATGGCGCCGACCAGGCTTGGCGCCAGGCCTTCGGCGTGGAGCTTGCCGCCGTCGAACCAGGCCGCCTGGCTGAGGCCGCTGATCATCGTGGCGATCGCCTCGGCGGTGGAGAGCGAGCCCGACGGCGTCTTCAGCGTCACCTTGCCGTCCGAGGTCGCGCCGGAGCGCAGCTCGCGGAAGATGGTCAGCACGCGCGCGATCTCCTCGCCGACATTTTTCGGCACCGGCAGGTCCAGTCCGCCGGCCATCTCGCCGACGCGCCGAGACACGATCGAGACCTCTTCCGCCATGTCCTCCGGCAGCGGCAGCACCACGACATTGAAACGGCGCTTCAGCGCCGAGGAGAGTTCGTTGACGCCCTTGTCGCGATTGTTCGCGGTGGCGATGATGTTGAAGCCGCGCTGCGCGTAGATCGAGGTGTTCAGCTCCGGCACCGGCATCATCTTTTCGGACAGCACGGTGATCAGCGTGTCCTGCACGTCGGAGCCCATGCGCGTCAGCTCTTCCAAGCGGCAGAGCTTGCCTTCCTGCATGGCGCGGTAGAGCGGCGTCGGCACCAGCGCCTCCTGGCTCGGCCCCTTCGCCAAGAGCTGCGCATAGTTCCAGCCGTAGCGGATCTGATTCTCGTCGGTGCCGGCCGTGCATTGCACGATCAGCGTCGAGTTTCCCATGATGGCGCCGGCGAGATGTTCCGAGACCCAGGATTTTGCCGTTCCCGGCACGCCGAGCAGGAGCAGCGCCCGGTCGGTCGCGAGCGTCGCCACCGCGGTTTCCATCAATTGCCGACGTCCGACATATTTCGGGGTGATAAGCGTGCCGTCGCCCGCCTTGCCGCCCATCAGGTAAGTGAGGACAGCCTTGGGCGACAGGCTCCAGCCGGCAGGCTTCTGGCGGTCGTCGTCGCGCGCGAGCGCCTGCAGTTCGGAGGCATAGACCTGCTCGGCCGGAAGGCGGATGGCTGCGTTCATGCGATCTTCTCCGGGTTGATCATCTGTCGGATTGCGAAGGGTTTCCGGCCAGCGCCGCATTGAGCCGCAGCAGGCCGAGGGATGGGGAAGCGGGCGACAGGCCGGCGGCGATCACCTCGTCGATCAATTTTTCCGCCGCCTCCGGATTGGCCAGAAAGCCTAGGGTCTCGAGATACTGCTCGGCGCTTCGTTTCATGACGTCGTTGTCACCCGAGACGGCGGAACGCAGCGCTGGAAGCGTCTTGCTCCTTGCGAGGTCGCTCCATTCCAGCCAGCCTGCTTCCGCGCCTTCGACCAGGTTGAGCGCGGCCAGATTTTGCCCATCATCCAGGATCTGCCTGATCAGCACACGCTTCCTGCCGTTGTCCAAGCGCGACATGAGCTGGAGGACGAGAAGCGCCAGCCTGCCGCCGGCGGCGACAAGCAAATCCGCCAAACAGGCGACCGCCGCATCGCTGCCGGACACCGCGATCATTCGAACGAGAAAGAGATCGGCACCCTCATCGACGCCGAACTGCCATGCGCCAATGAAATCGGGCTCAGTCTTGCCGAATTGGGCGATGAGATCGCCGAAGTAACAGGACGCGAACAGGTCGGCGCGACGCGACTGTTGCGCAGGCGACTTGGGTTTTATCGGCGTGTAGGTGGTGCGGCGGCGGATGAAGCCGGATTTGCCTTCCTCAATGAAAGCGGCGAGCTCGGCTATCGGATCTTTCGACGCGCCATCCGCTGGATCGCTACGTTCACCCAACCTTGCCAGGAGCCGGCCGGCCGTTTCGCGCACCTTGCCTGAGCGATCGGCGGACAGGCTCTTTAGAAATGGAATGTCATCGGCACTCAAGCCGAAGCGCATCAGCTCCACGAGCGCAAGCCTGACCTCCGCCGGCTCGCTCGCTCCCTTGGTCTCAATCAACGTCCGCGCCAAGACAGGCATGGTGCGCCGTAATTCGACCAAAGCTGTACGGCGCGCGGCAGGATAAAAATCATCCCAGGTTTCAGCGGTGAGTTGTCGTCGTCGAGACTGCCTGTCGCCATCCGCGCCTGCTTGCCAGTCGACCCAGGGAGCATAGATATCTGGGCTTTCCTGATCCGACGCAGCAGGCATCCAATCCATCGGATGCAGCACGAAGCCTCGGCTGGCGACGAGTGTGGCCACGCGGGTCTTGAGCCTCGCATCAGCGGCGTATTTCAATGCGGCACGCAGCAACGGTCGCAGCCAATCAGGAAGCATCGGCAGCGCGAGCATCGGCAGCGGCGGACGGCGTTTCAAGGTTTTGGGCGCCGCCGGCCGAAGCGCGACATCCAGCGCCTGCGCGGCGATCGCCAAGAGCCGACGTTCCTGCTCGTCCGAGCTGGAGGCAGCCGCGAACTCCTTCCATTCGGCGGGCGCCAATTCGAAAGCGGCGCCGCCCGAAATCCAGTTGTCGCGAAGCCTCGCCAGCCCTGCCTGCTCGAGCTCGTTCATGAGAGATTGAGCCTCCCGACGCTGCTTTGTGAGGCCAGAAGCTCGAGCCTGGCGCCGTTCCACAGCGCTGCCGTGACTGTCAGATCGAGGCCAAGCAAGGTCTGGTTGACGGAGCCGGCGACAGGCAGGGCGATGCCATGCGAATCGTTCGCCGCCTGCCACCAGGCGCCATCCTTCTCGTCCAGCGCGATCGCGCCCGCCGGCAGGAGGATCGGACAGTCGGACAGCCACGGCGCGCCGTCCTGGAAAGCTGCATAGGCGGCCAGCGGATCGCCGGCAGCGTTCGGAGCAAAATCGGGCCAATTGCCGGACGACGCATCGCCCAGGCGTTCTGCGACCAGTGCGCGAAGCGGAATTCGGGATGGATAGAACACCAGCCTCGCTTTGAAGCGATCCCCCGGCGCGAAGGCGCCGGAGCGGCGCCCGGCCGAGGCCGGGAAGAAGTCCAGGAGGACGGCAAATCGTGGGATTGGGCTTTTCAGATCGAGCGGCCAGGTCGCGTGGCTGACCAGGCCGTCGCGACGGGCCTCGATCTTCTCACCCAGCACCTCCCAGTCGCTCTCGACCTTGACGGCATCCGGATTGGCAAGGATCTGGTCGCGTGTTTCGGATGTCGAGACCAGGCGCTTCAGCTCGGCATCGTCGGGCGCGGCACGCCAGGCCTTGGCGAGCAGCACCAGCTTACCCAGCTCTCGGATAGCGGCGTCCGGCCGCTCTTCGCTGCGCAGCGCCATCAGTTTCGCGGGCAGCTCGTCGATACGCCCGGCCAAAGCGGTCGCCTTGAGGTCTACAAGCCGCGCCGCGATGCGGCGGCAGCGCTCGCTGCTGGCGTCGACAAAACCGGCAAGGCCGAGCCGAAGCTGGTCGGCAACCCACTGATCCAATTCGTCGAGCGCTGCCGACGCGGCACTTCGCGTGTCCTCGGCGCGCTTGCGCTGCGCCGCCTCGCGGCGCTCGGCGGCCGCGGCGTCTTCTACGGCAGCGCTTTGCTCGGGCCGCAACGCCTCGTCGATGCTTTTGCTTTCCGCGCTTGCCGGCGCCGGCGTCGGCGGCTGGCCCGGCTTGCGGCGCCGCCCGAGCCAGTCATTGACCCATTCCGGCGTCTGGTCGACCCGATCGAAGCTGGCGGGCGCGGTGGCGCCGATCCACATCAGCCCCAGTATGTGCTTGCACGGAAATTTTCGCGATGGACAGGTGCATTTGTAGCCGTGGTCGCGGGCATCGAATGCGACGCGGTAGGGATTCGCTCCCGAGCCCTGGCATTCGCCCCAGATGAGGCCCAGCTGTTCGTTTGTCTCGAGACGGGGCCAGTTGGACCGCTTGGTCAGCTTGGCGGCGGCGCCCAGCGAAGCCTGGTCGGGCGCGAGCGCCTCGATTGTTTTCAAATCCAGCTGCAAGCCGCTCCCTCATGACCCCCGAAGCATGATGTCGCGACGATAGATACCTGTTTGCGGCGCGCTGGTGTAGCTCCAGCCGCTGAAAAGTTGGTGTCTTGTCTAACGTTGCGTTGCCCTGTTCATCGTCAGGCGCGCACCCACCAGGATGGCGTGCACAGCATAGGCGCGGCGATCCTCGGAGCTGACGGCCAGCCGATCGGCACGCTGTCGATCGCCTCCCCCTGTCTCGCGCGTCGACGATGCGGTCGCGGCCGCAAAGGGCGAGGCGGCGATCAGGGCGGCGCGGCTCATCTCGGCGCGGCTGACCGGCGAGGCATAACTCATCTCCTCCGTTGCGGCGAAGATGGTTAGGTGCTGCCGACGCCGTCCCGATGGCAGGTGGCGTCGTGCCCCAGCTTCTCCAAGCCTGACTTCATCATCTGCCTCCTCACCAGTTGCTTCGCGTTCCGCAACCGGCGGATTTCGCGGTCTGATTCTCACCGTCAAACACCGTCCTGGTAAAATTCGATCGGCAGTCCATCAGGATCGGCGATGAAGGTAAACAATCGCCCCGTGTAGGGATCTGTTCGGATGGGCTCCACCTCGACGTCTCGCGACCGAAGCAGCTCGGCTGTTACCTCGACCGAGGCGACCACGAATGCAATATGCCTCAATCCACAGGCCTCGGGCCTGCTGGGCCGGCTTGGCGGATCTGGGAAACTGAACAGCTCGATCTGGATGGGGCCGTGACGCAAATCGCACTTCCAAGACTGCCTTTCGGGGCGCCAGTTTTCGGCCAGAACGACGAAACCGAGCTTGTTCGTGTAGAACTGCTTGGAGGTCTCATAGTCACTGCAGATGATTGCGACATGATGGACAGCCAGGAGCATCAGATTGGCCTCACGTAAGCGTCGATAACGGCGACGCAGCACAGTCGCATCAGCTATGCCTTGGCGCAACCAGGTACCGACGCCGGCCTTGCCGGCTTGGGCGAGCATCTCCACAAGGTCCAGCCACCCTCCCCTTGAGGGGATCGTTATCCGAGCGCTATCTACGCCGTCTTGAGATCGGTGTACTTCTCGATCGCGTGCAGCGACTTGTCTCTGCCGAAGCCGGACTGCTTGAAGCCGCCGAGCGGTACCGTGATGTCGGCGCCGTGGACGACGCCGGCATTGATGGCGCGCACCATGCGATGCTCGGTCGAACGCTTCGAGGTGCACACGGCAGAAGCAAGACCATAGACGGTGGCGTTGGCAAGGCGCACCGTCCCTTCCTCGCTTTCGAAGCGCATGACGCCGAGCACCGGCATGCACAATGTGATGTTCGGCCGCGTCGTCGACATCCGCCATGGCAGCGACGAGGCGGCGCTGCTCTATGTCGGGCGCAACTACATGCAGCCCAGCGCACTGGGAGTTTCGGTGGCTAGTCGGTCAGTCTGGCGCTGACTCCGACTCGATCAGGCTTTCCAGCATGTCCAGCAGGCGCTCGTACTGCTCGGCGCCGTAACGCTTCTCGATGGCGTCGTAGATGGCGGTGCGCTCGGGCGCCAGCTCCTCGATCAGCGCCACGCCGGCCGGGCTGATGGCGAGCAGAGCGCGGCGGCCGTCATCCTTGACCTTGTTGGTGATGAATTCGCGCTCGTCCAGTGCTTTGATCATGCGGGTGAGGCTGGGCGGCAGGATCGAGGCGCGGTTGGCGAGCTCGGTCGCTTCCAGCGGACCGGTCTCGGCAAGCACGCGCAGCACGCGCCATTGCTGCTCGGTGATGTCGTGGCGAGCAAGCATCGGACGAAAATGCGCCATGATCACTTCGCGGGCGCGAAGCAGAGCCATGGGCAGGGAAGGGCGGGTGCTGGGCGGCAGCAGAGTCAACTCTCCGAAAAGTTCCAGTCCAGTACGACTCGCAACAGAAATTAACGCTCGGATCGCAGCTATATCCGCGATTTCTCCGAGAGCGGCAATCCCGTCCCCGACGACCCCGTCGACATGGAGACCAAGCACTTGACATTCGGTCGCCAAGCCCTTGCCCCACATGGGGGTCGAATATTCGGCGAATCTCGACGCGAAGGTCGAGATGAGCGAGCTTTGCGCGCTCGTTTCACGCATCATCCTCGAGACGCGGCCTGTTCGAGCCCGGGGCCGCGCGGGTGCGCGCCTTCCGTGCAGATCCTTATGCGATCGCGGACCGGCTCCCCGAGAACGGCTTCATCGACATGAATTTCCGCATCGGCAGGGGCCGCAGCGCGGAGGAGAAGAAGCGGACCGGCGAGGCGATCTTCACGGGGGTCATCGCGCGCGTTCTATGTCGACACGCTCGGCCTGCAGGTGAGCGACGAGACCAGCGACGCGATCTATCTGCGCGCGCTGGAGGAGCGCGGCCACCCCAGCCCGCGCGAGGCAGACCTGCGCTGGATCGGCGCCATCGTGTCGCGCAACGGCGAGGTGGAGGAGACGGGGCTCGTCGCCGGCGTGCTCGACCACCCGGCCAAGGGCATTGTGTGGCTCGCCAACCGGCTTCACCAATACGGCATGCAAATCGAGGCCGGACAGGTGGTGCTGTCGGGCTCCTTCATCCGGCCGGTCGAATGCCGGCATGGCGATCGGATCGTCTCGGATTTCGGGCCCCTTGGTGCGATCCGCATCGCTTTCGCCTGACCGGCAATCCTCGCTCCGCGAATTTGCAAGCTGCGCGGCTGCGCTGCCCCAAAGAAAAAGGCCGGGCGCGAAAGCGGCCCGGCCAAGAAATGAAGGTCATAACCTTCAGAGGGGAACATCGCCCGGCGCAATGGGAGGAAAACACCGAGCGATGGCCTCTATTTGGGGCGGTTGCGGTATATTTTCCACGAACTGAATTCCAAAAACTGGCCGAAACGCGAAAAAATATCGCGTGGCAGCGGCAAAGCTCAGCCAGCCGCCGCTGCCTTTTCCAGAAGATCGGCATAGTGCTGCCGGGCCACGTCGGGATGCGACCTCAGACGGCTCTTCAGCACATTGGTTCCGACGTTGCGGAAGAGCGGATTGTCGGGATCGCTGGCCGGCCCGCGCGCCTCAGCCGCCAGTTCCTGCGGAAGGTCGAGCAGCGGGATGGTCGCGTCGAGCCGGGCGCTGAAGAAGAACGGCACCGAAATCCGCTCGACGCCTGGTGGCGGCGTGACGACGCGGTGCACGGTTGCTCTCAGATACCCATTCGAAGCGAGTTCGAGCAGCTCGCCGATGTTGACCACGAGCGTTTGCGGAATCGGATCCACATTCACCCAGTTGCCATCATATTCGACCTGCAGCCCCTTGTTCTCGTCCTGCAGCAGAAGGGTGAGGAAACCGCCATCCTTATGCGCGCCGACGCCCTGGTCGTCACCGGTGGCGTCGCGGCCTGGGTAGCGCACGATCTTCATGCGGTGGTTGGGCTCGCCGCGATAGATCGGGTCGAAGGCGTCCTCCGGCTGATCGAGTGACAGCGCGAAGGCCTTGAGCAGCCGGATGGCTACCTCCGTCGCCTTGGTCTGCCAGGCAAGCAGCGCCGGCTTCAGTTCGGGCAACGCAGCCGGCCACTGGTTCGGACCTTGCAGCCGGGTCCAGGCCGGCACGCTCGGCCCTTGCGAAATGGTCGCGCGCTCGACGCCGATGTCGAGCTGCTCGCGCCAGTCGGCCTTGCCCCTGGTCAGCTCGCCGCCGGCACGCGTGTAGCCGCGAAATTGCGGCGACTTCACCATCTCGATGGCCAGCTTGTCGGCCTCCGACAAGGCAAAGAAGCGCCGCGCGGCATCGAGCACCGCGTCGATGTCCGGCTGCGTTATGCCGTGGCCGCTGAGATAGAAGAAGCCGACATCGCGAGCGGCGGTGCGCAGATCAAACAAGAAGGTCCGCAGTTCCGACTCGCCCTGCTCCAGTCGGTCGAGATCGAGCACCGGGATTATTCTGGCCATGGACAGCTTCCTCTTGGCGGCAACTCTCTGTTTTTCGCAAGTCCGGACGGAAAACCGATGCGCACTTTTCCTGGAATTGCTCGAGCAACCCCGCCGCACGATGACATGCGCGTCATTGCAGGTGAAGAAACGCGCCAACCAATCTCGTTGCAAATGGAGCAAGCCGCCGCTCAATTCCCGGGTTTTCGCGGCAAATTGCGTTCATTCGACTTCCTGCTTCTCGCGTTTCGCCTATCCGCGATGATCCAGCCACGCGACCAGCCGGTCACACCACTGGATGCCGCAGACCAGCACGATCAGCACCACCAC
>NZ_RZSF01000159.1:0-14987 GCF_004023325.1 Mesorhizobium sp. M1A.F.Ca.ET.072.01.1.1
CGCTGGAGCCGCTCACCAGCGCTTGGAACGGCCTGAACTGCGCCTCGACGGTGGCGCCGGCATTCTGCGTGGCGGACGAGCTTGCCCCGGCGCGGCTCTGCGACTTGCCGCCGGCGATCTGCAGACCGATGCGGGCGAGACCCTTGGCCATAACGACCGGGTCCTGCTGCGCCGTTCCGGTGTCGCCTGCGAAGGCGGCGCCGTCTTTTGTCAGGGCGGTTTCATCGGCAATGGCCGTGAACAGCCGGTCCAGCGGCGAGCCCGGCGAGGCGGCGGCCGAGAGCGTGATATATTGCGGCTTGTCCTTCAGCATCGCCTTGAATTTCAATTGGTCGAGCGCGCCGTTCCAGGCGGAGGCGAACTCCTTGCCGTAGCGATCGATGAGTTCGGGGCCGAGCCTGGGCAGGTCCTGATCGATGCCGCCCTGCTCGCCGCCGCCGCCGAGAACCCACTGGTCATCGACCAGCATTTGCGCGATGCGCGAGAGCTGCGGCAGGTAGAAACCGTTGAACCCCGCCTTGGTGTAGAGGCCGGGAACGCCAAGGTCGGCGAGCTCTGCGCCGTCCATGCGTTCGAACAGCAGCTGCGCCTCCGGACCGGCTTTGGCGGCAACGGAAAAATCCTGGAGCTTTGCCGCATAGACCGCCGATCTGATCAGCGCCGACGCGCGGTCGGCAAGGCTCATGCGTCCGAGCGAGCGTTGCGCGGCCTCGACCAGCGGCTGGTTGAGCTCGAACACCGGGTCGTAGGCATCGTCGAGCGCCAGCATGGCGCGCAGATGCTTTTCGAGCTGCGCGCGGCCTTCGCGGTTGTTCTCGCCGGGGTAGCGGTTTTCCTCCCAATCCTGCTTCATCCAGGAGACGATCAACTCGTCGTCGACCTTGGGCGCCTTGCCGCCCAGCATCAGATAGATCTTCAACGGTTCGTAGAGCGCGATCGGGTCGGCCATCTTGGCCTGGATCGTGCGCTCCGCCTGAACCAGCAGACGCGAGCGGAAGCTACGCTCCAGCGCCTGCCGATAGGCGGATTTGGACGCCGACAGAAGCCTCTCCCGCTGGCTGAGCCCGAAACTCTCCTCGATCGGCTTCGTTTGGCCGGCGGTCTCATATCCCGCCGGCAGATTGCGCAGTTGATCGAGCGGGCCGATGACGTTTTCGAGGTCGACATCGGTAACTGTCGTGCTCCTGAGCAGCGAATCCGCGCCGTCCCGATACTGCGCCATGGCCTGTCTAGTGGAGCCGATCAGCGACTCGTTGGCAAAGTAGCTGAGGCCCAGCACGCCGAGCGCCGCAAAAGCCGCCAATGCGATCGCGGCGAGGCTGCCAAATCTGGCGAGCCTGGCGCGCCGCTCCGCTGTCCTGTCGAACGAGACCCAGCCGGCCTCGGGGAAGATCACCTTCGCCAGAAGATCATGCAGGAAGAAGCTCTTGCCGGTACCGGAAAGATGCGCCTGCGAAGCGCTGCCGAAATTGCGGCCGATCGCGCCCAGCACTTGGTCGATCGGTGTTCCTTCCTGCGTGCCCGACGAGAAATAGAGGCCGCGCAGGCTGACATTCACCTGGGCCCGCGAGGCATCGAAAAGGCTGGTGACGAACCGCACGACGCGGGTTCGCAGCGCGGCGAATTGGGCCGGGAAGCCGAAGATCGCGATGCGCGCCACCGGATCAGTCTCGTCCTGCAGGCGGTCGGCGATCTCGTCCGCAAGCTGCCTGGCCAGCGCGTCGAACTCGGCCGAGGTTTCGCTGACCATGTTCCTGTTGCGGTCGGTGGTCTGGAACGTCGCACCCCAGACCTTGCGCCGCCGTGCCTCGTCGAAATCGCCGAAATAGTCCATGAAGCCGGCAACGAGGTCCGCCTTGGTCAAGAGCAGATAGACCGGGAACTGGATCTTCAGCGTCTCGTGCAGCTCCCGCAGCCGGCTTCGTATCTCGGTGACATGCGCATCGAGCTGCTGGTCGTCGAAGCCGATCAGATCGGCGACGCTGATGGCGAGGATCACGCCGTTGATCGGCTGCCGGGTGCGGTACTTCTTGAGCAGTCCAAGGAAGCCGAGCCAGCTCGCCTTGTCGCGCTCGGCATCCGAATCCTGCGTCGTGTAGCGGCCGGCCGTATCGATCAGCACGGCATCCTCGGTGAACCACCAGTCGCAGGACCGCGTGCCGCCGACTCCGGCCAGCGGCTGGGCATTGCCGGAGCCGGCAAGCGGAAATTTCAGCCCCGAATTGACCAGCGCCGTCGTTTTGCCGGCGCCCGGCGGGCCGATGATGATGTACCAGGGGATCTCATAGAGGAAGTTGCGCCTGCCGCTCGACTGCTTCAGGGTCGCGATGGCCTCGCTCATACGCGCTTCGAGCACCCCTGAATCGTCGTTGCGGTCGCCGCTGCGAACGATGCCCGTCTCAATCGCCTTCTGCGCCTTGCGCGCTTGCCAGAAGCGGATGCCGTAGAAGAGCGCGAGCAGCGCGACGGCCACGCCGATGATCGTTGTCCGGAGCCAAACCGGTCCGAGCGGACGTGTATCGGCATACCGGATCAGCGGCCCGGCATACCAGACCGCAGCCGAGAAGCCGGCAAGCGCGAGCAGGCTGAACAGCCGCAGCACCCAGCGCATCAGTGCCGCTCCCCGCCGCGCGCGCTCACAACGTCTCCTCCTTCGGGATCATCACGTCGACGCGGCGGTTTTTGGCGCGGCCGTCCGCCGTCGCATTGTCGGCGATCGGTTCGTCCTCGCCCTTGCCGTCCACCGCGACCCGCGACGGGTCCTTGAGCTCGTTCGCCACCATCGCCTGTACGGCTTTGGCGCGCGCGACGGAAAGATCGAAGTTCGATTTGAACTGGCTCGACTTCTTCGGCTTCACGTTGTCGGTGTGGCCGACGATCCATATCGGTCCGGGCTCGGCATCGAGAGCCGTGGCGATGTCCGCCGCGATGGGCTGGAACTCCGGCTTCAACTCGGCTTGCCCGGGCGCGAACAAGAGCTGGTTGCTGATTTCGACCACGATGAAGTTGCCCTTGGTGCCGACCGTCAGCCCGCCGCCGGCGATTTCGCTGGCGAGCGCGGCGCGGATGCGGTCGATCTGGGTGATGGTGGGAACGGCAGGCGGCGGGGTGACTTCCGGCGGGGCGGCTACCGCCGGCTCGGCAACCGGAGCGACGCTCGCGCGCTCGATGGTGACCGGCGTCGAGGGATTGAGCGCCAGCAATTCGCCGGCTGTTGCGTCGCCCTCGTCGGTGATCAGGATTCGTAATCCGAAGAAGGCCGCCGTCACCAGGGTTGCGGCGGCGGCCGCGACCGCCCATAGCGGCAACCGCGCCCGGGACTTTGACAGCGCCGCCGCCATGCCTTGCCAATGGGGCGAGATGTCGTCCCTGGCGCGCGGTTGAAAATAGCGGATCGTGTCGTAGACGTCGCGCCGGACGCGTTCGAGCGCGTCCCGTTCGCCGACCCTCCCACGATACTGCCCCTCGAACCCGAGCGAGAGGCAGGCATGCATCAGTTCGAGCAGGTCGTTATGACCCTCCGGCCGGCCCAGGATCTTGTTCAGCGCCTCGTAGAAACCGGCGCCGGTGGGCTTGGTGTGGAAGAACCGAGCCACCAGGCTGCGCGCGCTCCAGCCGTCGTCCTTCGGCCAGGGCAGGTTGCCGACCAGATCGTCGGCGGTTTCGCATACAGCAAATTTAGCAATCCGGGCGTCTTCCTCGGCGATGCCGGCTTTCGCCATCTCCCGCTCGAATGTCTCGATCGCTTCGGTGATGTGCTCTGCCAAAGGGGCCGCCTGCCGCTCGACCGGCATCAGCCGCAGCTGGCCGAAGAGCACCAGCAGGGGCGCCGCGGCCGCGAGGATTGGATTTGCCGCGGCGTATTTCACGCCATCCGCGGCGTTGAGCAGGATTTCCTGTTGCAAGGCGGGTGCCGCCGCTGCAGCGGCAGCCCCTGGAACCGCGTTTTGAACGACCACGGTTCCGGAGGACCAGCCGGTCGGCATCCGCCGGCCGACGCCGGGGTCGAAAACCGTCGATTCCCTGGCGGGTGTCGCAGCGGGCTCAGCGCCAGCCGAAGAAGAACTCGCGGGAGCCGCGGGCGAGCGTTGTCTAGGCCGTGGCGCTCGGATGACGGTCTTGTCCGCCGGCCGGGAGGGATCGTCCTTCGAACTCATCGGCGGTCCACCGTCGCGGCGCGGCGAACATTTCCTTGCCGGGAAATGAGGCTGGCTTTTGGCTTTTCATGCCGAGCCTTTGGGGCGGGCCGGATGGAAAGGCTCATCTCGCCGAAACATGACATTGCTGCACACGCCCCAAGCCACGCCGCTTTGCCCGCCAGGCAAGCTTCCGTACGTTATCCTAACCGTACAGGCAGCTGATTGAAATCGGAAAGCAGGATGCTCGAAGCAGCGCTTTCTTCTGTGAGACCCGTCACATAGCCCGGGTCCACCTACTTCTGCTTGCTGGCCTTGGCATAGGCTTCGCTGAAATAGACCAGGAAGACGTCGAGCATGCCGTTTTCATGCTTCTCCTCCATCGTCCGCCAGGTGGCGACGAGGGCATCCCACGCCTGGCTCTTCTTGGATGAGAAGGAGGCCGGCGGGAGCTTCCTGGCGATGGCTTCCGGCGACAGGTCGTCGAGCAGCCTGGAAAGCGCTGCCTGCATGGCGGCGTAAGTTGCCAATTCATGCGTCTTGAGGTCCCGGAAGGCGTCCTCGACGCTGTGCGCGGCGTCGAGATAGCCGGTCCGGCGTTTGGCGAACATGATCTCCAGTATGTCGTCGGTGCCGGGAACGAATTTCAGCGGGTTGTTGTTTTCGGCGCTGATCATCGTGCGGTTGGCGCTCTTGGCCAGCACCTTGGCCGCCGCGCGCGCCTTAAGCAGCAGCGACAGTTGCTCGACCGTGGTTCTGAGCACGGTACCGATCTCGGCGGCCACCTCATGCGGATCGCGCGATTGAAACAGGTCGGGCGAAATGCCGGCCGCCCTCGCGATATCCTGCAGCAGCATATCGGTTCCCGCCGGCTGGCTACCCGGCTTCGCCGGCGCTGGGGGCGGCCGCAGCGCCGAAGATGTCGATGCCGCTCCCGTCCCGGGCCGCTGTTCCGTCCGACTGAAGAAGGGCTCTTTGCCGAGCTCCAGCGGTCTGCCCGTCGATGGCGGCAGTCCGCGTTGCGTCGACGCTGGCCGGGTTCGCGGGTGGCCGGCGGCGGCGCCTTCCTCGTCAATTGATACCGCAACGACATAGCGGCCGATCAGCATCCGATCGCCATGCGCCAGCCGGTGCGGACCGGCCATGCGCTGACTGGAGCCGTTGACGAAAGTGCCGTTGCGCGAGATGTCGTAGAGCCAGAAGCCGCCCGCCTGGAAGCGGACTTCGCAATGCCGGCCCGAGATGATCTTGTCCGGATCGGAAAGCGTCCAGTCGCAATTCTCGCGCCCGATCTCGAAACTGCGGTCGCGGGCGGCGTAGCTCGCGGCGGCGCCGGATGGCAGCCTGTCGACATTGCTGATCTGGAGCGAGATGAACATCCGGAAGCGTCGCCGAACTTGGTCAACAAATGCTTATTCTTCACGCAACTCCGAACGGAAAATCGCTATGCGGTGTTCCGGGAATTGCCCTGGCATTCTAGCAGCTTGCGAGCGCGGCGGGAGAGGAGCGTTTCACACCGGCGCTTGGCGGGTTTAGCCACAGCTGTTGTTTGGCCGCCACCAAACATGTGCTAGGCTGAAAAAGGTCCAGTGCGGTGGGTGCGAAAAGTTCCCGAACGTGATGCGGTTAACATAGCGGGGGCTTCAATCCATCATACTGGCGGCCGCGTCCAGGAGGGGCACGACCCATGCCGAACGAACGCGCCACGGTTGTGCAGACACCCGTCGGCGGCGATGTGCTGACCTTCACCCATCTCGTCGGGCGCGACGAGATCAGCCGTTGTTTCGCCTATACGGTCGGTTTCGTCTCCAAAAGCCACGACGTCGATCCGCTGAAGATGCTGGGCGGCGTCGTTTCGGTCGAGGGCGAATCCGATCCGAAACGCTGGTTCAGCGGGCTTGTGTCGGAATTCAAGCTCATCCGCATCGAGGACAGGCTCGGCTTTTATGAGGCGATGGTAAGGCCATGGCTCTGGTTCCTCGGCAACACCACCGATTGCCGCATCTTTCAAAATATGACGGCGGTCGAGATCGTCGAGAAAATCTTTTCGAAATACGGCATCGCGAAATTCGAGAAGCGGCTGCAAGGGTCTTATCCGCAGCGCGAATATTGCGTCCAGTATGACGAAAGCGATCTGGATTTCGTGCAGCGGCTGCTTGAGCACGAGGGCATCTTCTATTTCTTCGAGCATGACGAGGGCAAGCATACCCTGGTGCTCTGCGACGCGATGAGCAAGCTGAAGCCGGCACCCGGCTACGAGAAGGTGCTCTACAATTTCGAGGGCCAGGGCTCGCGGCGCGACGTCGAGTACATCACCGAATGGATTCCAGGCAGCGCGGTGCGGCCGGGGGCCTATGTCCACACCGACTTTGATTTCGAGAAGCCCGGCGCGGATTTGATGGCGAAGTCCGCCCAGCCGTTCAGCCACAAGGAGGCCGCGGGCGAAAACTATCGCCAGCCCGGCGCGCATCTCGATGTCGGGCGAGGCGACACGATTGCGGGAATTCGCCGCGAGGAGCTTCAGGCCGTGCACCAGCGCAGCACGGCGGTGGGCACCGTGCGCGGCCTCTTCTCTGGCTGCAAGTTCAAGCTGGAAAGCTTTCCGCGCGACGACCAGAACCAGGACTATCTGGTGATCAGCGCCGAGTACCGGCTGTTCGATCCGGGCTACCGGACCCAGAACGAGGCCCATAGCGAGAATTTCAAGGTGGTGCTCGGCGTGGCGCCCGCCACATTGCCCTACCGGCCGCCGCGCATCACCCCGCGGCCGATCATGCGCGGCCCACAGACAGCGACGGTGGTAGGCCCCTCGGGCGAGGAAATCTTCACCGACAAATATGCGCGCGTGAAGGTGCAGTTCCACTGGGACCGCCTCGGCAAGAAGGACCAGAACTCTTCCTGCTTCGTGCGCGTGTCGCAAACCTGGGCCGGCAGCGGCTGGGGTTTTATCCAGATTCCGCGCATCGGCCAGGAGGTGATCGTCGACTTCATCGAAGGCGACCCGGACCTGCCGATCATCACCGGCCGGGTCTACAACGCGTCGCAGATGCCGCCCTACGGGCTGCCGGGCAATGCGACGCAATCCGGCTGGAAGTCGAATTCCTCGAAAGGTGGCGGCGGTTACAACGAGCTGATGTTCGAGGACAAGGCGGGCTCCGAGCTGGTCAATTTCCAGGCGCAGAAAGACCACCACCTGCTGATCAAGCACGACCGCAACAAGCTGGTCCAACACGACCAGTCCGACCGCATCGACCACGATGCCAAGCACTCCGTCGGCCACAACCTCGACGAGGACGTCGGCAACAACAAGACGGTCAAGATCGGCGTCGACCAGACGACGAATATCGGGTCGAACGACACCGAAACGGTGGGCGCCAACCGGTCGCTGACGGTCATGGCCAATGAGACCATCCACGTCGTCGCCAACTCGACCGAAAACATCGACGCCAACCATTCGCAGACCGTGGGGCTCAACCAGACGGTCACGGTGGGTGTCGCACGCGTCGATACCGTGGGCGCCGCCGAAGCGCGAACCGTGGGGGCCTCGCAGACGAACACGATCGGCGCGTCGCGATCTGTCAGTGTGGGAACGGCACAGAGTCATCAGATCGGTGCCGACGACAGCTGGACGGTAGCGGCCAATCAATCGGTGGACGTTGGCGCAAATCAGAGCTTCAAGATAGGTGGGGCGCATGCCTCCGAGATCGGGAAGGGGCGGAACGCCAAGATAGCTGAGGACGATGCGACCGATGTCGGCGGTTCGCGGGCCTTGAAAATAGCGAAAGGCAGTCTCGTGCAGGTGGGTGAGGACGGAGCCATAAAGGTAGGCAAAACCCTCATCATTGAAGCTGGCGATGCCATCACCATTACATGCGGCTCTGCCGCTATCGCGATGAAGAAGGATGGCACTATCAATATCTCCGGCAAGGACATTTCCGTCAGCGGGTCCGGCAAGATCAATGTGAAGGCATCGAGCGACATCACCATGAAAGGCTCGGAGATAAAGCAGAACTGAGGGGCTTTGATGACGACGACCGTGGAGCGCATTGACGGCGTGGTGATTGGCATCTTCCTGGGCTTCGGCGAGGATGCGCCCCTTGTCGTCTTCCCGGGAAACCCTCGGGAGACAGCGGTGGCCGCGCGCAGCCTCGCTGAACTGACCTCCGACATGATCGGCGCGGAGGTAGCGCTGTTGTTTCAGGACGGAGATCCCGGTCGGCCGCTGATTGTCGGGCGCATCATCGATCCAGCGCACCGGTCAAATGTTCCGCACATCATCCGAGACGGAGAGCGAATGCGGATCACCGCGAATGAACGTCTTGAACTGCGTTGCGGCAAGGCTACGATCATCATGGAAAAGGATGGGCATGTAACCATCCGCGGCACCTATGTCACGAGCCACGCCAGTGCCGCCAACCGCATCCGCGGCGGCTCCGTCAATCTGAACTGATGCCTGCGCCCATCCTTCGCCAGATTGTCCGCCAGCACGCGGAGATGGCCGCGTTCCTTTGGACAGTATACGACTACAACTTGCTCAATCCCGGCAAGAATCCGGACATGGATGAGGAACGGCTTGCTCGACTCATCGAGCGTCTGGAAGCACACCTTGATGGGCTGCGCATTTCGGGCGAGGTCGGTCGCGAAATCGCAAAGGAGCGCTACGCCGAGTATCCCGAAGCCGGCGAATTGTTCGTCCTGCGCATGCTGTCTATCAAAGAGGCATTGCGGGTTGTTGATCTCGATCTTGGAAGGGTGCGGGCTTACCTTGCTGCGAAGCCCAAACCTACTTCAAGCCGTCAGGTGTAGTCGGGCCCGACCCATTCAGAGCCGTCATATCTTATGGCGGAGTTGCCTCCCGCCAGTGTCAGATATTTGCGATTGGATGACAGCCGATAGACGGGGAAGCCGTGCTTCAGGGTGGAAACCGTAACCCCGTCGAACGTGAACACGCCTTGACCGCCACCGGCAATGTGTATTGCCTTTCGGTAAAACGCCATCTTGTAGAAGTCCCGACCACGTTGCGAAACATCGGTCCAGGCAAGACCGCCGCCTCGAAATAGGGTCCCTGCGCTGCCGGAGACCAGGACGTCGGTCGCCGACAGTACCAATAGCCCAACCAAGATTGCGTTGGTCGGCAACTGGATCTGAGTCCACTGTCTACCGTCATAGTGCCAGAGAAGCGCTCCTTCGCCGGACACATAAAGGTTGCTCGGCGACGACCCTGCGATGCAGAGAATGGTGTTGCCGAGCGCAGGGCTAACCGCGGACCAGCGTGCGCCGTCCCATCGATAGACAACCCCCTCAGATCCACCAGCATAGACGGTGTTGTCGTCGAAGCCCCAGACGGTATTCAAGTGACGAGGCGAGACCTGGCTTTCCGTCCATTCAGTCCCCGAACCCGAATGCACTACGCCATTGTCGTCGCACACATAGAGACGACCGGAACTGGAACGCCATATGTCGGTGAACCAACTTGGCTTTTCGTAAATTCGATCGGTCTGATTGTCGTCGCTGGCAACGTCGGATTCTGAGATGACGAACGAGTAGAAACTCTCTCCGTCGTAATACGCGACGGCGGAGAAAATGGTTCCATCATCCGCTGCAACGGTGCCGTTTACCGTTACGCTGTAGTCAGCCATGTTATCTCTCCTTAGCGTCTGCGAACCGTGCTCGATGGAGTAGGTTTGAACTTTCCGGTCGCTGGTGCGCGCGCCTCGGTGCTGTCCTTCTTTTTCTCCGGTCCGCTCATCATCTCCTTGAAGTGAATGTCACAAATCATCCTCAGGCATTCGATGGCGGGGTGCTCCTTGCCTCGTGGTCCGTCCGGGATGTTCTTGGCCTTTTTCATGGCCTCCATATTGGCTTCTCGAACTTCCTCGTAGGTTGGGTTCGTGCCTTTCGCGCGTTGTGCCTTTGCCCATTCGCCCTGAGCGGCTGTCTTGCGGCCATGCTCGGTGTTCGGATCGGTGGCGTCTTCCAGGCAGACGCAGGGCGCATCGTTCATCGTATAGCTGGGCGTTGTGCTGATGGCTTGGCCGCCGCGCGAATTCTGGAAACAGGCGTTCTGCAGGATGTGGTCCGATTGCTGGTTGGACGCGCATTCCTTGCTCGCGTCGCCATAGCGGTGCACCTTCATGCCGAGCTTTGCCAGGATCGAGGTGCAGGACTGCTTGCCAACTTTCAACTTTCCGATCTTCGGCCAAGGCGGTGCATTGCCGGTCGGTGAAGCATGATTGTTGGTCGACAGGTCAGTCATGCGGCTGACTGGTTCGCCATCCGCCTTCACGTCGCCCGACCAGGCGACGGCATACTCCTTGCCAGTGTTGACCGAGGTGATCACGCCCTTCTTAGCCGCGCACCCGGCCTCAGTGCCGCTGGTCTTGGTATAGTACGATTTGTTCTTCTGGGTGATGGTCTGGCCACCGATCTTGACGGTGCCGGTGCCATTGTCGGTGTCGGAATCGAGTCCGAACGAGGGATAGGGAATAGGTACGCCTGGCGGAGTTGCAGGATTTTCAGGTGGAGTGAAGCAGACGTCCGGAAAGGCGGCGATCACCTTGTTGGCTTGTGCTTTGCATGCGACCTCGAGGCCGTTCGCGTAGACAGTCATCAGGCTGCCCTCGCGGCCAGTATTGCCGCCCCGCAGGCACCGGCATCGTTCGATGCCTCGATCAGCACTGGATTGCCGGCGGCATATCCCTTGCGGGCGGCCGTCCAGGCCATGCCGATCATTAGTGGAACCACGGCTGCGCCGACATTGCCGAGGGATTCGCCAGGCGACCAGATGTCCTGAAAATCGTGACGTCCGCGTAGCAACCGCAGGCTCGCTAAAGCGCTCTGTTTGAACCAATATTGTTCGCCGATAAGGTCGGCGATCCGGTAGCCGAGCCGGTTCATCTCAATGCCGGTTTCCTTGAACGCAGCACTGTAAGCCGAAGTCATGCCGTCGGCACGCAACGGCAGATCCTCGGCATTGTAGATCGGTGCGGGTTCACGCGCCAAACCCAGTCCGAAGAGGCGAAGCCCATCGCTACGCGAGCGCGTGCACAGGACGGCGGCGGCAGCCTCACCCGGAATGAAGCCATTAGGATTATCGGCGGCAAGCAGACGATTTTCGCCGAGATAATAAGCGATCGTAGGCGCAGTCAGGTAGCTGTCAACGCCTGCGATCATCACATAGGGCACGTCACCGGACGAAATCATCCTCCGCGCCTGATCAAGTGCGATATGTCCGGCAGGCCGGCCATGCGCGACGATGCGCGAGCGAATGCTGGGTTCGATTTCCGTGATCTCCGAAACGCTGCGGAGCAAGCTGAAGCTATCGCCGACCGGACGGCCCGGGCGATCTTCCTCGGCGAGGCAAAGGATAAGTGCGGTCTGGCCTCGCGCCTGCGGGACAGTGTCGAACGCCTCGCAAATCGCGGCCGCGGCCAAGTGCGCCATGCGCTTTTCGCCAATCCAGTCTCGCGGCAACGGCACGGGCGCGCCGATCTGAAAGTCGGTCCCGGATCCGACGAACCTTGTCTCTTGGAAGCCATCCAGGCGCGCGCGCATTGCCGCACAGGCCGACGGCGCATCGAGACCGACCGCTGTCACCATGCCGACCGAGGCAATGTCGAGACTTATGCTCATGCGTCTTCCACCTCCTCGGGAGCGGTCCCCTCACTACGGACATAGTCCCTACCGGTCGCACGCGCACGCAGCATCGACTCCGTGGGCGGCCCAACCCAGCATTCCGAAAAATCGAGAATCGTCTTGTGAATGCGCTGCGAAACGCGCCATACGAGCGAGAAGCGACTGTTCTCTGGGTCGAGCAGGACAGTGTCCGGATGGACGCTCTCCTCCAATGACTTGTCGCCGCCCTTGAACAGCGTCATCGGCAGCGCGGTCGAGGGCAGCCGGAAGCTTGCGCGCCCTTCCGGCGTCAGGTTCACCAACACCACCTCTTCGCCACCACGCGGATGATCGATTTGCTGGTCAGGCGGCGCCATCTGGAAGTAGCGCTCGTCGAAATCCTGCGGCAGGAATGGGAACACATTGTCGATCCAGTTCTGGTCATAAGTGCCGCCATATTCGATGCGGCCGGGCCAGCCTCGCCCCATCGGCCCAAAGCTCATCGGCTGGTAGTCGCCGAAGGGCGAGCGGATTTCTTCATTGACGGCCTGCGTATTGGGCAGCCGCAGGCCTGGAATGAAACGCTGGTTCTTGGCGCGAGACCAGCCGGTGCCGACCGGGTTGTATTTGTAGCTGGCGGGAAGCTGATCCTCGGGGTCCAACCGGTCGACGCCGCCCCAAGCGAAATCGTAGGAGATCGGTAGTTTCAGGAAGGGCTGCGGTGCAGTTGCGGTGAAGACCGGACCTATGGCCCGCCACTCCCGGTGGCCGACCACTTCGAAGAGCTTCGACCAGTTGCCGACCTTGATGCCGACTGGCACCCGTTCCGCCGGGCGTCCACCCGGTGCATAGGCGCAGCCATTGGCAATCACGTCGCAGCGCGGCTTACGGAAGGCGAAGTCGGTCTCCCACAGCGTCGCTGAGTAACCCGGCGCGCCGGTATGCGTGTCAGCCATGACCAGCGGAACTTGCTCCGCCGATTTCTGCACGAGGCCGCCGGGCTTCTCCGGAAAATCGAACGTGCCCTTCACCACGACCACGATCCACTCATGGCCGGCCTTGTCCATGCCCATGGTGAACTGATGCGGAAAACCCAGCTGGTTCCAGATCTGCATCAGCTGGTCTCCCAGCTAGCGGCGAAGATCCGCTCCACCGTCTTTTGCGGCGCCTGCGGGTCGACGTCGAAGATATCCGTGCGCACAGTCCACATGACGAGGTCGTCGATGACATTGCCATCCTCATCGACTGCCGGCGCGGGCAGGGCGCCCAGCGCGGCATCCAGTTCGTCGGGCGTCAGCTCGCCCCGTTGCGCGGCGAAGGCCGCTTCCTCGATGCGGTCGAACCAGGCATCCGAATAGGCCAGCCTGAGCGGCGCCTCGGCAAGCCGTGCGACGACGCTGAGCGGGAACTGTCGGCCGACCTTGTCGGCGCTCTGCACGATGACGCCGGCCGAGGCGCCGAACGAGGCGGGGCCGGCGAGAAAGCGCAAGGCAGTGTCCGTCTGCCACGCATCGTGGCCAAACAGCGGGACGATCTGCTGCGCCAGCCAGCGGTCCCAGACGCGCACGAAATCGCCCGGCAGCCGCCGCGTCACGAAATCGCCGGTGGCGGGCATCTTCCCGTAGAAGCCGGTGCTCATATCTGCGGCGGACATGTGAACTTCTTGAACATCTCGAGTGTGTAGGGGTTCTCGACGCTGGCCGCCTTGAGCTCGAAATCGGCATACATGCCTTTCGTGCCGAGGCGCAGGCTATAGACGTCGGAAAGGTTGGTTCCGGCGAACTTGCCGCTGCGCAGCATCCTCAGCCACGCCCAGCTGCCGGTCTCGTTGAGCATCACCTCCGGTGAGCCGTCGACCGGCTGGAAGGCGAGCGAGATCACGCCGGTGCCGTCCTTGCCGGGCCATGTCATCGGCTGCGGCCGGGTCGCGTTGTTGTAGTAGACGAGGTTCTGGCCATCGAGGTTGAGCGTCACCCGCGCCACGTTGGGCGACAGGTCCTTTGGCTCCAGCGTGAAGTTCATCACCGGGCCGGTGCCGCCGGGAAACAGGTCGTCGCGGATGTGCCGTGCCTGCTCGAACGCCGCCAGCGCGGCCGCGTCGAGGCCGAAATCGGCGCGCCATTTCCACGGCTGGCTGGCGGTGTCGACATAGTTGATCAGATGGTCGTTGATGAAGGCGTCGATCAGGCCGGCGGGGCCGAAGAGGCGCTGGAAGTCGCGCACATTGACGTCGACCGCGCTCTCAGGGCTGAACGGATAGCGGTTGTTGAGCGCCGCCTGGCAGAAGGGCAGGATGTCGGCGCGCCAGATGGCGTTGAGCTCGTTGGTGACCGCCTTCTGCGACAGGCCGCTGGTGTCGCCGGCAATCCCGCCCAGCCAGTCGTTGATCGGCGAAGGCAGGATCTGCGCCTGTCTTGCGACCCCCCCCGTCAGCTCGGCCAGGCCGCCCTGCTTCTTGATGGCGTCTTGCGGGTCGGGGTTGGCCGACACCGTCTGCAGCACATTGGACAGCGCCGTCAGCGCCACCACGGCTGCGTCGAGCGCCGGCGGCTGGCCGTCCACCTCGGCGATCGTGCCCTTGAGCGGCTTGAAATGTTCGGCCACCAGGCTGCCGGTCATGTCGACCTGCTCGGCCGAGCCCGCGCGTGGCAGTAATTTCGCTCCCGTCTTCACGACCTTGCCGAGTTTGCCGAGCTTGGAGAGCAGCTTCGAGCCGCTCTTGGCGGCGGCGCCGTTCTTGTCATCAGCCGGCGCCTCGTCGGAACGGGTGAGATCGAGTTCCTGCACGACCGCGGTGAGGAGGCGTTTCAACGCGGAATCGGCGCTCGAAAGGTCCTTGAGATTTTCGCTGGCGACGTTGAGGTCGGTCAGCGGCGCCAGCCGCATGTCGCGCAGGAAGCTGTCCCACTGCGAAATGTAGTCGTCGTAGTAGAGCTTCAGAATGTCTTCGGACAGCGCCGACACCGAGGTCTCGGCATTCTCCGAGCAGCCGCCGGCAAATACCGCGCGATCGAGCGCCGCCTGCGCCGCCACATCCTCGACGCGATCGAGAACGGCGTCGTGGAAGCCGGCATAGGTGTAGGCGCCGGGAACGCCGACGCGCAGCGTCTTGGCGGAGCGGCGCGCGAACACTTTGGCGCCGTTCGGGCCGGCGAAATTGGCCGGCACCCATTCCTTGACGGCTGCCACTTCCGGATCCGCGAGCAACTGCTTGTAGGCGCGCTCCGGCAGCGAGAT
>NZ_RZSF01000015.1:0-47595 GCF_004023325.1 Mesorhizobium sp. M1A.F.Ca.ET.072.01.1.1
CACCGCGCCGCAGAGTTGCCGGTCTGGCTGCACAGATACAATTGGCACCGTCCCCACGGGAGCCTAAAGTCCAAAACACCTATCAGTCGCCTCGCTCTAACCGAGGACAACCTGTTGAGGCTCCACAACTAGCTCGTCAGCGACGACACACCCGCTCGAGCACCCATAGACTATGATCACCGGCGCGGACTGGAAGAATACGGCTGCATCGCCCGAGCCGGCGGAACAGAAGATCTCGGCATCCAGTCAACGCTCGATACAAAGCGCGCGATCGAATGGCCCGAGCACAAGGGGATCAAAAAGCTTCTCAGACAATTGAGGACCCTTCGGACCCCAAAAGGGCTATAGCCTGATTTTGGGTTCGCACGCCTAGCTTCTTCTTGGCATTGTCCAAATGAAAAGCGATCGTGCGTGGCTTGATACCCAAGATGCGGCCGGTCACCCAGGCTGAATTACCCCGCGCTGCCCACCTCAGGCACTCATATTCGCGGGATGTCAGCGAAACCCCATCCACTGTTCGATCGCTCGGCAATTTGCGGCGAACGCAACGATGAAAGCAGGCCGCCATCAGTTGAAGAGCTTGTTCGTACCGCTCAGCGACCCGAAGAAATACTGGACGAGGCTCATCGGCGGCAAAAGTAACCGCAGCGATGCGGCCGCGGAGATCGACAATTGGGATCGTCAAACCGCAGCAGATGCTGAATTGAGCCGCCTCATCGAATAGCTGCTGTTGAGCCGGCGACATTTTATCGCCTCCCAAATTCGATCCCCAGTGAAACGGGCAGCCGCCATTTCGAGCACGCAAGACCACAGGATCGAGTTTCTCATACTGATTTTCCAGATACTGTCTGGTCCAGCGGGGTGGATAGTTTGAAATTAACCTCGGTTTGCCGGAAGGCCGTGCTGGCAAGGAGAGGTAGGCAAAGAAGATTAGGTCAAGTCGTCCGGCCGCCTCAGCCATGGCATCCCGGAAATCTGCCTCATCGATACTCTGTGACAGTCTTTCAAGGAATGTCTCGAAAACAAGTGGCATGTGCCTCGTCATCGTCGCGCTCGATTCTTCCTCTTTCTGCACGCCTTCCGGCTGCGTCGTGTATGTCCCGACAAACGTGATTGAATTCGCGGGCGTCGCTGGGCTGACCGGGCTCCAGAATGCTGCCACACTTTCGATCTTCGTCGGTCATCCCAATCATGCTGGGCTCACCCGATGGGCGTCTGGCAGACGCCTCATGATCTCAACAGCTCAATCAGAGAATCTCCATGCATTAAATCATGACCGCCCCTGCACCGACCAAATCAGGAGAAATCATCCTGCGCTGACCAAAAGCCATCATTGACCCCAGCTTTTGCAGGAATTTGGGTCGGCATTAGCATAACAATTCGGATAGCCGCTCATCCCCCACCCGGGGCGCCGTGATCCGCAAAGAAGTGTTGCGATGCTTTCTTTTCTTTGATAGGCAAATCGTCTCAACAATATTAAAATGCCTTTCCTTGTGAACGGGGTGGCGTGTGAGTATCGTCCTTCTATATACCTGACGTGATAAAATTCACCGCAATGATTATGGCCCGCTGCAATGATGTAAAGGGCACGTCTAAGCTCAATCTGCATCGGAACGTGCAGATGACCTTTACCAGACCCTCGATCCCGCACGGGCCATAATGATACTGATTACGTGGGTCAAAAAGGGCGCCCTGCCGGCGGGGAGGTACACCCGCAGGGCGCGCCGCACAGAGGTCCTGGTCGTTGGGCAACAGGACAGCGGCGGCAGAACTGATTCGGTTACAAATCGTGACTGAAATAGCCCGGAGCATGCTCAAGATCAGATATCTGGAATTCAACAGTTTTGGGTCTGCTCGGCGCAGTAGCGCGCAGGGACATGCCTGCCTCCGGACTCGCTCCTTCGCGATCGCAAAATCATACGGCACCCTCGGCCTTCAGCGCGCGATAGGTGGTATCGACCGACTTTACCGTCGCGTCGACAATGATGTCGATCTCTTTTCGGGTAATGATCAGGGGGGGGGCATAACCGAGGATGTCGCCATGCGGCATGGCCCGTCCGATGACGCCATTCTCAAACAGAGCAGCTGCAGTGCGCACCCCGACCTGAAGGTCGGGTTCGAATGGTATCCTTTGTTTTGGGTCCCGCATCATCTCCACGGCCGACAGGATACCCACTCCGCGAACTTCACCAACGATGGGATGTCCCGCCAGCTCGGCCTTCATCCGGTCTTGCCAATACGGTCCAACATCGCGGACATGCTCCAGAATATTTTTTTCTTTAAGCAGTCGAATATTGGCGAGCGCGGCTGCGGCACAAAGCGTGTGCCCCGAATATGTCCAGCCGTGGCCGAGTGCGCCGTGCTTCTCAGTTCCTTGTTCCAAAACCGACCAGACACGGTCGCCAATGATTGACCCGGAGATGGGGAGGTAGGCGGAACTCAAACCCTTTGCGATGGTCACGAAATCCGGACGCATGTTATACAGGTGGGAACCGAACTTCTCGCCGGTTCGCGCGAAGCCACAGACCACTTCATCCGCGATTAGAAGGATATCGTATTTGTCGAGCACCGCTTGAATGGACGTCCAGTACCCTTTGGGGGGCGGCACAATACCTCCTGTCCCAAGTACCGGCTCTCCGATAAAAGCTGCAACCGTTTCCGGTCCTTCGGCCAGGATCAAGGCTTCAAGCTCATCGGCACAGCGCCGGGAGAACGCTTCCTCGCTCTCCTCGACACGCGCCTGGCGGTAATAGTGCGGCGTGGTTGTATGGCGCACCAAATCCAGAGGCAGGTCGAAGAAATTGTGAAAGAAGGGAAGGCCAGTTAGGCTACCCGTGACCAATCCAGACCCGTGATAGCCGCGATTTCGCGAGATGATCTTTTTCTTTTCGGGCCGGCCAAGAATGTTATTATAGTACCAGACCAGCTTGATGTTGGTTTCGTTGGCATCGGAACCGGAGAGGCCGAAATAGACCCTTCGCATGTTCTGACCGAAATACTCGACCACGGCCTCTGCCAACAGGGCGACCGGCTCCGTACCTTGGCTGGCATAGACGTGTGCGAACGGCAATTCGTGTGCTTGCCTGGCAATGGCCTCGGCGATCTCCGTGCATCCATATCCCATGTTGACGCAGTAGAGTCCTCCGAAACCGTCGAGGCTCCTTCGGCCTTCGGTGTCCCAGATATAGACGCCTTCCGCACCGGCCATAATCCTATTTGGCGTTTCGCCTCGGCTGTGCTTGGCCAAATGCGTAGAAGGATGGAAGACGAAGCTTCTATCCTTCTCCCGGAGTTGCTCGGTTCCCAGATTGCTCAAGCGCATGTCCCTCTCCTCGCGATAAATTGGCGGAGGGCACTCGGCCAGCCACCTGTTTAGCAAATAGCATACCGGAAACGTCCCTTGAGTTTCTCGGGAATGCAGGTTATTCGCCGTGAAATTCGCGGGATCGGCCCGAATTGCCGTGAAAACTAAGGCGTCACGTTCGCCTTAGCCGAGGGTCGGGGGCGCGTCATGCAAACACGAACAGCTTACGACGCGCATGCGCCCAGCATAGTGCCCGATTAGCGGGCGATATTGACGGATGAATAGCGCTCGGGACGCTGTTCCCGCCGGCCGCGCGAGGCACGATAGAGCGCCGGCGGCCATGTTCCGCCGAACTGCCGGTCATCCCTTACATTCTGACGGTCCGGATCGGTCTTGCCGTTCCCAAGGGTGGTAATGCAGGTGATCAGGGGCAAAGCACATTCGCCTCGATCAGCAGGCAGCGGGTTCCGTGCCGCGGCACAGGCTCCAACCTGGTTGGCCAGCGCTGAGAGGCTGAGGTCGTGCCCTCGCGCATATTGATCGCTTTGGCGGTGCGGCGGCTGGTGCTCGGCAGACTTCTCGAAGGAGCATAGCCAGAAGGTTCGGCCCGGCAAAGACGCGCGGCGAGAGCTCCTTGCCATTGACATCTTGATTCGCAGCCGACCAGCGCCGCCAAGTTCTATCGTGAGCGTGTTGCCTTTCTTGCGATCGCAAATTCGTGGTTGCTGCGCAGGGCGAGCCGAGCTGCGGCTCGCAGGAGGGGGCGAGCCGACAGAATTGCGCGGCCTGAAAAGCTGCCTCCATCAATGCTGGCCGCTCGTGCAGTCTCGAAACGCTGGATCAAGCCTCAAACATCGAACAGCCGCTCCTTTTCCTCGCGAAACCAGCGCCCTCGCGCGACATGATCTTGTCTGACGATCCGACGCTTCGAGCGGGGCTCCTCTAATAGGTTGCACATGACCTGCAGCTTTCAGCCAAACTCAGCAAATCGGACGTCTCTTCTTATCATCGCTCGGCAAGCTCGGAACACGCTGGGGGACGTTGCTAAGGCTAGTCGCCGCCAGCGGATGGCGAGGATGTTTTGGCGGCTAAGTGCTTTTAGGTGGGCGATTATAAGCCGAGATCGCGATAGGTGCTTTCGCCATAGCTCCTGGCGCCATCGCCACGCTGAGCGTTTGAAAGCCGATGAAATTCGCTGGGCCAATTGGCTAGCGCGTGCTTGATGGCCTTCATCTTGAACGGCACGTGCACAACACATTTGTCCCTGATGATAGGCGGACAGCTCGCATCTTGTTGCCGCGAGCCGTTAAGGTTTGCTGCGATTATCGGCAGACCTAGATCAAGGGCCAATTCCATTTCCCAGCGCACGAAGCGAAAAAGGTTTTTCGTTTTCTCACCGATCAGGACAAGTACCTGGCTCGATCCATTCATTCTGTTGCGAAGATTGCGTTTAACATAATCTTCGTCCTGTGCTCGGCTCGTCATATTGTCCAGATCGTGAGCGTTCGCGAATTCAAAACTCACATTCTCGCTGGCATTCCACCCTTTCATAAAGCGGTATGCCCAAGCGTCTTCATCGCCGTCAAATATTACATAGGTCGGATCGCTGTATGCCATTGTTGTCTCTTAGTTGTTTTGACGAGCAACCCACTGGGTGTGCTCCCGTGAGAAAGCCAGTTCGGCTTCGTTCACCGCGGCGGAGAATGCCTCATCCGAGTTGGCGTCCGTAATAAGGTCGGCAGTCAAGCCGATCTCGTGAGCTGTCAACGTGTAAGCCGATGCCAATTCGTTAAATTTCTTGATCTGGGTCCACCCGATAAGCGAGGCGGCGATGACAATTAGCGGCTCGGTCGGCCAGCCAGGCATCGCGGGGTCAGCGATGCGTACTACGATGAACGAGAATCCCAGAGCGTATGCAAAAATACCAAGGCCCATCCAGACTTTCGCGGACCTCTTGTTCGAGCGCGCCTTCTTCTCGTACCACTTCCGCTGGTCGCAGATTCGTCTCTGCAGATATATGTCTTTTCTTTCTTTTAGCGGGGAGTCCCTTATCGACATCATCTGGTCGGTTGTTTGGGGGGATGCTGAATCGGTGCCGCTCAACGCGCTACCAAGGTGACGATTGCTATCAAGGATACCTTCCATGAGCTTTCGAAAATCAGCTCTGGCGTCAGCGGCGCGCGCGTCATCGAACGGCTGTGCTCGCATCGCGAAGCGCCAAGTCAATGTCTTCACCGACTCTGCAAGAGCTCGAGCCTGATACCAGACCTGCTCGGGCTTTGTGACCGACCGGAAAATGAGGACTCCCATTGAGCAAAGAAATACCGCAGCATAGACACCGAAATAGGCTTTTGATGGCGACAAGTCCAAAGAGAGCACCGACGCTAAAAAAAGAAGAACGTACTCTGCCCGGATCAGGCGGAGAAACGTCGCCTGCTGCTCGTTGGATGCCACGTCGGCGCTATTATAGAGTCCAGGATATTTCATTTTTGAAGCACACCAGTCTATTTTGTGGCGGTAAATTCTTTAAGCCAGGATTTGGCAAACGTGAGGTTAGCAGTCGAGCTTACAGAGCCTATTCTTGAGCGAGGCGCGGTCCCTCTGTTCATAAACAGGAATGCAGGTCCTGTCCCATCAATGTAAGGGTATAGGCCCAAAAATTCTTGCCCGGAGAATGTTTCCGAAGAATTTTTTGCCACGGGCAGAACCGCTACCGCGGTCCGAAACCCATCGAAAAAGCCAAGCTCCCAAGGCATCCATCTGGATTCTGGAGAATTGTTTGAATGCACATAGATTAGCGTCTTTGACTGCCTCATACGGGTCCGCAGCAACTCGGCGGTGGCCGAGGAGACCTTTGTGCGGTCCAGTTGTGAATCTTCGACCCAATCTACGTAAGCAGTGAACCCAAGCTCCTCGAAAATTCGCTTCACACCGAGAATGATCTCTGCGTCCTTGAAAGAATGTGACAGAAAAACGTCGAATGAAGATCTGGCTGTAGCTGCGGCCGTCTCTTCCTTTAGAACGATCGATGCGGCTCTATGTCCTCGACTGGCATTCGCAACTCTTTTCAGCTCTGCCTCGGTCAGTAGCACTATTCAAATCCCCCATGATCTGTTCGCAATCTATGAACTTGACGCCCATTCGATTAAGCGACCCTTGTCTTGTGAAAACTGGCACCATGCTCTCCAGCCGGTAGCGCAACCTCCACCTTCTCAAAGACCACGTCGGCTGGCAGGAGTGACCGGCCTTGTCACCCACCTACGCGACCCCGGCACAGCCATGCTCCTCGCTTAGAAGGCTGCGAGACCAGCGATGTCAAACAGGACAGACGATCTCCTAATCTCGATCAGCAACGAACTTACGACGTAAAAACGCGATGGAGCGATCTCCGAATGTCCGCAGGCGTCGAGGGCCGGGTTGGTCGCCAGGGCCGAGCGGGCCAGCTTGCACTCCCGCTACCCGTCGGCTTGCCAAACCCTCGCTGTAGATTTCGCCCCCCCCACACGGATGCGCTGACCGCGACTAAGCTCAATCGCCACTGATCGCCAATCCAGGGCGAAAGTTCCCCCCTTGAAGTAGCGGTAGAGGCATTTTTTCGGCACTTCGCATCTTAGATATGGACGCCTCCTCAACCAGGCACGATCCGGTTTGGCTTCTCGCCGTAACCGTGCTGGCCAAGTGCGTCCGATGGCTGCTTCGATCCGTCTCCTGGAATGATCGGTTCCAGATTGCTCAAGCGCATCGTCCTTCCTCGCCATCAACTGGCGGATAGCGCTCGGCCACCTTTTTCCAGCAATTAGTATACCGCAAATGTCCCTTGAGTTTCGTCGGAATGGGCGCCTTTTGCCGACGAATCTACGGGATCCGTGCCAAACGCCGTTGAAACTTAAACTTTCGCTTTCACCGTTGCCTCAGGGCGGACAAAGGTATCGGTGAATTGGACTTCACTGGTTTCGTGACGACAAGGCTATAGTATTGATCAATCCCCAAGCCTGCCTGCAGCAGTCCCTCCATGAAATCCTGATAGGCGGCCATAGAACGAGATGCGACCCGCATCAAATAATCCACGCGCCCCCCAATTGCCCAGCAGTCCAGGATTTCCGGAATCTCTTGGATTGCAGTTTCGAAGACTCGTTGGTCCTCAAGACGATGGCGATCCAGCACGACTTCTACCATCACAAAGATCATGCCGCCGACGAGTGCAGGACTCAGTCGCGCATAAAATCCCTCAATAATTCCTGCGGCCTTGAGTGCTCGGAGCCGCTCCGAACAGGCCGACGCCGAAAGATGAACTCGTTTTGCAAGCTCACTTTTTGAAATCCGACCGTCTGCCTGAATCTCGGAGAGAATCCGGACGTCCCAACTGTCGAGTTGCACGGGATCGGGTTTCGACTTCATAACCTGTTGCTCTCAAGCAGCGATCGACAGCGCGCCGTGTGCCGATCAATTCTATTATCATTGAAACGACCGAATGTAGCAGTGGAAGGCATCCGTTCCAGGCCCGAGATGTGCTAGAATGGGTATGAAAATCAGCTAAGGAGAGCGATCCGCTGAGAAAAGCTGCAGAAGTAATTTGGCTATCGCCCCAGCGCCTAACGGGCAATGGTGCAGCTGGAGAGGAAGTCGGCGGCGGCAGAGACCTTCTGATAAATAAAATAGATAACCCATTTTCTTGAATCCCCGCTACCGTACTTGATAGACGCGCGACTGCATTCGAGCCTCGATCGCGTGGACGGCATACTCAATGCAGTATTCAGTGGCACATTCAGCTATTGGGGTGAATTGAAGGCCTTGCTCGTCCGGCTCGCCGAGGCGCAAGGCACCGCAAATGCCGCTCGTCGTACGGCGTGCCCAACAATTTGACGCTGGTGTCTGGCCGAAATCGCCTAACTGGGAAGATTCAAACGCCGATGTTGCGTGCGATGCTGTCGGCCGCCATACGCCTACGCCACTCGAGAGGCCCGGAATTGTGAATGGAGTTTCCCTCAACATCGACGGCCATGATAACAGGCATGTCCTGCACATCGAATTCATAGATGGCTTCCATGCCCAGGTCTTCAAAGGCAACGATCCGCGCCTTCTTAATCGATTTTGAAATCAGGTACGCAGCGCCACCCACTGCAGCAAGATAGGGCGTTTTGTGTCTTATAATCGACTCGATGGCCGCCGGTCCCCTTTCCGCTTTGCCGATCATCGCAAAAAGGCCGGTTTCGGCGAGCACCTTGTCCGTAAAATCGTCCAAGCGGCTGGAGGTTGTTGGACCGGCGGGTCCAACGACCTCATTCCTCACTGCCCGGACGGGACCGACATAGTAGATCACGCGTCCCGTCAGATCGACCGGAAGCGGCTTGCCGGCATCGATCAGCTCGACCATTCGTTTGTGGGCAGCGTCACGGCCCGTCAGCATCTTTCCAGACAGCAGGAGCGTTTCACCGCAGCGCCACGATGCCGTCTCTTCCTTCGTCAGCGTATCTAAATTGACCCGCCGGACGCCGGCTGGGTTCAATTCGTCGGCTCCGATGTCGGGCCATTCGCGCAAATCGGGCGGCTGGAGCCTGATGGGTCCAGAGCCGTCCAAAGTAAACTTCAGGTGCCGGTTGGCGGCGCATTGCGGGATGAGCGCCACAGGCTTGGACGCCGCATGAGTAGGATAGGTCGCAACCTTGACGTCAACGACTGTCGTCAGACCACCAAGCCCTTGGGCGCCGATGCCAAGCGCGTTGATCCGCTCATAAAGCTCAATCCGCAGTCCCTCTTCCGGGCTTGACGCCCCCCTTGCGATTAGTTCCGCCATATCGATGGGCTCGTTCATGGCTTCCTTGGCCAGCAGCATCGCCTTTTCAGCGCTACCACCGATACCAACAGAGATCAGCCCAGGCGGACACCATCCGCTGCCCAGGGTCGAAACGGTATTGACCACCCAGTCGGAAACGGAGGCGCTGGGATTAAGGGTGGTAAAACGTGCCTTGTTCTCGGACCCGCCGCCTTTTGCGGCGATAGTGATCTCAATCTGGTCACCTTGCACCAAGTTGACATGGACAACTGCCGGCGTGTTGTCGCGGGTGTTGACCCGTCTAGCGAGGGGATCCGCAACGATCGATGCCCGAAGGGGATTGTCCGGATCGAGATAGGCTTGACGTACGCCCTCATTCACAAGATCAGCGAAACTGGCTGTTGACTTAATGCGGGCATCCATGCCGACCTTTGCGAAGACAACCACAAGTCCGGTGTCCTGACAGATCGGGCGCCGCCCAAAGGCCGCCATGCGGGAGTTCAGCAGAATCTGACCTATGGCATTCTTCGCCGACGGGCTCTGTTCTCGCGTGTATGCGTGAGAAAGAGACCGGATATAATCTGGAGGATGATAGTACGAGATGTACTGAAGGGCGTCGGCGACGCTCCTTGTGATGTCGCGACCTGCGATGGTCCGTGTTCTGTTTCCCACCGGATTTTATCCAAACGAACCGAGGCCATTGACCATTTTCAAAATCTGGAAGCTTCGCACCCCCTGCTCGCCGCCTTCATATCCATAGCCGCTTTGCTTGACGCCCCCATAAGGCGCATCCGCGGAAACCCCTTTCAGGTAATTCACACTAACTGCGCCCGCAGAGAGACCATTGATAAGCTTCTGTTGCGTATCGGCCGCGCCAGTAAACAAGTAGGCGGCCAGACCGTACTCGGTGGCGTTGGCTTCCTCGATCGCCTCTTCGATCGTATCGAAAGGCGCCACGGTGAGAATCGGTCCGAACGGCTCTTCATGAAGCACTCTCGCTTGCTTCGGTACGCCCGTCAGGATGGTTGGCGGCCAGTAAAACCCCGGTCGGTCAAGGGGGATGCCACCGGTCTCGATGCGGGCGCCGCCTTCTACCGCATCCTTGGTCAGGCGCTGCATGGCCTCTATTCGCCGCGCGTTTGCCATTGGCCCCATTTGCGTTGCAGGGTCATCCGGTGGTCCGATCCTGATTCTTCGGACCGCCTCCGTCATCCGGAACAGGAGTTCCTCATAGCGGGACCGGGCGACAAGAATCCTGCTGGGCGCATTACAGCTCTGGCCCGCGCACTCGAATTTGTATTCCGAAATAGCCGGTATCGCCCTTGCCAGATCCGCATCTTCGCACACAATAACCGGGGAATGTCCACCGAGCTCAAGGATGCAACGCTGCAGATTATTCGCGGCCAGCGTGGCTAGCTGTTTTCCAACAGCCGTCGACCCCGTGAACGTCAAGACTTTCACAATTGGCGAACTGAGCAGATGCCGCGATATATGCACAGGAACACCGAACACCAGGTTGACCACGCCTTCTGGTATCCCTGCTTGACGCAAAGATTCCACGATATGGACAGCCACACTTGGCGTCTCCTCGGCCCCTTTGAGGATCACCGGGCAGCCTGCCGCCAGCGCGGGGGCGAGCTTGCGGGCGATAAGAACGGCCGGATAGTTCCATGGCGTAAATGCAGCGACGACACCGAGCGGCTCGGGGGCTATCATCCTGTTCGAGCCCAACGGAATCGGGGCCGACAACTCATCGGCATGCCGGCCATTCCATTCCAGCGTTTCGACTGCGCGCGCGTATTCTCCTGTCGCTTCGGCAATCGTCTTTCCCTGTTCGGACGACAGGTCCCTGGCTGCGGCGCCAGCTTTCTCTGCCAGAATGCTGGCGGCAGAGACGAGGATCTCGCCACGCTCTTTGGCGGGTCGTGAGGACCACGCCTTGCGGCTGCGTTCTGCCGAGGCAAGAGCTTCATCCAAGTCTGAAACCGTAGCCGAGGCCACTGAGGCAAATACCTTCTCCGTCGCCGGGTTGATCACCGGCAAAGTGGCTCGGCTACCACCGGCTCGCCATTTGCCATTAATGAAGAGCTCGTAGCTCTTGGCGTCGGACATCACGGGCTCCACTTGACTGAATTCTTGCATACGAGCGCAGTTTCGATATCGAAACTGCTGAACTCGCTTGAGCCAGTTTCATCGCGATGGTCGCGGCGGGTCAAATATCGAATATTGCCGAAATCCATCTGGAATCCAGATCGGGCTGGTCCTTATGGCCGCAAAAGATCATGCCCAGCTTTACAGGTTAGTTTGTCAGGTCGCCTCAGGCGCCACCGCCGCCCAGTCCCGGATTTCAATCAATTTTCTGGCGACCTTCGGAATGAGCTTGCAGACCGCAGAAACGGCCGCAGAACGCTCATCTTTGGGATTTACAGCGAGCACCACGGACCGAGTAATCACCGGATCGACGATCTTGACAGTCCGGACCAGCCCTTGGGAGGCTTCTTTCTGAACCGCAGACGGGGCGAGAATAGAATGCGCTTTTCCCTCTACGACCATGTTGATGATCGTTGAGAGGGAGTCCACTTCAAACCTGACGTCCAGCGCGCAACCGTGTTGTGCGACGACATCAGCCACCGAACGCCTGACATTGTTGTTGCGCATGGGAACCGCCAGGGGGAATTCATGCAGGTCGACCAGCGATATCGCATCTTCAAACGGTGGCTCGCCGGACGGAACCACCAGACAAAGGTCTTCGCGCGCTAGCACCGTCATTCGCCCCACACTGTCTGCTGTGCGGTACAGAACCGCCAGATTGAAGCGTCCAGCCGCCATCCATTCCTCTAGCGGTCCCGTCATACCCTCGACCATCTTGAGGGACACCTTGGGCAGTTCGTGTCTCACCGCCTCAAGCAGCGGACCGCTCAGGACGCGAGCAGCTCCAGACGGAATCCCAATAGTCACCTCCCCGGCAGGGGAAGCGGCTGTGTTGGTCAATTCCACCTCGGTAAGTCGAATTTCTTTGAGAATTGCCCGCGCCCGCTCGAGCAGTTTGGCTCCTGACGCCGTCACGCTCACGCCGGTTCTGTCGCGTATCAGCAGCTGAGTGCCGAAGCCTTCCTCCAATTGGCGTACATGCAGACTCAGCGCACTCTGGGCGACATTCAGAAAGCCAGCGGCCTTCGTGAAACTGCCTGCTTCGACCACGCCGACGAAGTATCTTAACTGCCTGATTTCCACGGGTACTCTTCCGAGGGCGGACTGCAATTGACGCAATCTATCTTAAAATGTGATGGCACGACAGCAATAATTGTGCCGAGCTGCTGACGCTTGCTGTCGTCGTCCCAGTCTTGTTGATCAACCCGCTGAGGACTCAAACGGCCAACTCGGCGCCCGGATCCGTCGCGATGATTTCTCGGGCCCTTCGAATAACCGGTGGATCGACCATCTTTCCGTCCAATGCGAACGCGCCTCTGCCTTGCGCCGTCGCATCTTTTTCCGCCGCGAGGACACGACGGGCCCACTCGAGTTCCTGTGGGCTTGGTGAGAAAGCCTCATTGAATATGACAACCTGATTTGGATGGATCGCCAAAGCCCCGGTAAAGCCAAGCCGCCGCGCATGGGCCGCGGCCTCACGAAGTCTATCATTGTCTGAGAACTCGCTGATACTTCCTATGAAACCAAGCGGTAGCAAGCCAGCGGCGCGAGCGGCAAACAGAACAGAAAGGTTCGGTGTCAAAAGAAGGTCGAGTTCCGGGGCACCGCCAACGGAGGCACTGAAGTCTTCAGGACCCAGCGCCATTGCAACCATCCTGGGATGGGCCGACGCAATGGCTGAGAGACTTTGTAATGCTGCCGGGGTCTCGATCAAGGCAAGGAACCGGATTCGACCCACCGCAAGATTTCTTTCTCGTTCAAGTTCCGATACCGCATTTGCGATCTCTATTACCCACGCTGCCGAATCCGTCTTCGGAAGGACAAGTGCATCAACACCCGCTACTACGGCTGCATCGAGATCGGCCGCCAAGGCACGCAAACCGCGATTCACGCGAACTAAAACATAAGCGCCCCTGCGGCCCACCTTTGCCACGGATGCAGAAAGCTGGCGCCGTGACTCACCTTTTTGATCCTGGGGAACGGAGTCCTCAAGGTCGAGTATGACGCCATCTGCCCCGCGCTCATGAGCCGCCTCCACAAAGCGCGGAACATGAGCGGGAACAAAGAGCAGAGATCTCCAGCGGGGAACAGACATCGGGCTTTCAACGGCCTGAACGGCGTCATTCATGAAGTCGCCTCTGCGGTCGATTCTAGCGTGGGCGCTGTCAGTGAGTTTGCTGGGCGGCCGTGGCACCCAGAGGGGCCAGGACTAGGCATGCACTCTGTGAATCGCGATCGCGCTTCCTTCCCGACAACAGGCACGCTCATGCTGACGCGGCTCTTGCGCGCAAACCTGCTCGAACCTCCTCGCGGACAGCCTCCGTATGCGCACCAAGGCCCGGAACTGGGCGCAGCGAGGGGCGCTCAGAGTTGAAGATCGCCGCCGGGGCGATCGTCTCTACTGTTCCTTCAGGTGTGCCAATCTCAACCCTGCGAACGTGTGGATGCTTTGAAATGTCCGCCACTTCGTTCAGTCGCCCATATGCCAAACCGGCCGCCTCAAGCTCCTGCATCGCTTCGTGGCAGGACAGCTCGGAAAACCGCAGCTCAATTATCTCATCAAGTTGAGGACGGTGGCCGAGGCGCTCCATGTTGTCGGCGAAACCAAGTGCACGCGTGAGCTCAGGCCGCTTCAGGAATTTCTCGCAGAAATTCACCCATTCCCGGTCATTCTGCACGGAAAAGATGACGTCCTTGCCATCGGCGCAGCGATAGGCGCCATAAGGCGCCAGCGAGGGGTGTTTCACGCCCGCGCGTACCGTGTGGTAGCTGCTGTAGTCGTGTTGCAGGACCGGCACGTTCATCCAATCGGCGACGGCATCGAACAGGGACACCTGAATGCTAGCCCCTTCGCCAGTGACCTCGCGATGATACAGCGCCTGAAGTATGGCGCTATGTGCCGTCATGCCTGCCGAGATGTCGCAAACCGACACACCCACACGGGCGGGTCCCTGTTGCGTCCCGGTGATCGCACACAGACCGGTTTCGGCTTGGACGATGAGATCATAGGCCTTGAGGTGAGAAAATGGCCCCCCCTCCCCAAATCCCGAAATGTCGCAGGTGATTAGCCGCGGAAAACGGCGACGCAGATCCGCAGATCCGAAGCCGAGTTTTTCGATGCTGCCTGGCTTCAGATTCTGGATAAAGACGTCAGCAGCAGCAACAAGCGTGTCCAGCACAGCACGGTCCGCCTCCAACCTCAAATCCAAGCATACTGACTCCTTACCCCGGTTGAGCCAAACGAAATAGGCGCTTTGCCCCCGCACCAACTTATCGTATTTCCGGGCAAAGTCTCCCTCAGGCCTCTCAACCTTGATCACCCGGGCGCCTGCATCGGCAAGACGAGACGATGCATACGGTGCAGCAACGGCCTGCTCCACAGCTACGACAGTGATCCCCTCAAGAGAGTTCTGCATGCAACACCGCGCTCTTCATCCAACATTTTCGTTTTGAGCCCGACGACGATTCAGCATCGCAAGCAACCGATTCTGTTCATTGCCCACGATCGAGAATGCCTCGTCGACTCCCATTCCAGGCTTCGCAAGCATCATGTCTGCCTGGGTCGCCATCGATATGTGGACGGAAGCCTGGGCAGAGAGATCTGTCTCGGTACAGCTTCCTCCAACGTACGCGCCTACCTTGTTCTCCTTACACAGGAGCACTGCACGTGCCGTGTCAGCCAATGAGCCGACATCAGGCGTCTTGATTTGAATGAGATGCGCGGCCTTCGCTTCGGCAAAGAGCCGAATATCCTCGAGCGTGTTGCACCTTTCGTCCACGACAATGCGAGCGGTGGAACCCCGGTTGTCCAAAATTGATACGATCTTGGCGTAGTTCTCAATTTGAGCTTGCGTCGAACCAAAATCCGCCGGGGACTCGACATTGAGGGTGAAACCCGGAACAGCGTCGGCGACCCTGCAGATAAAGTCGGCGATGAGTTGCGGCTCCAGGCTGATTTCCTGGCCGATCCAGCCATACACATCGAAATGCAGCACCGGATGATACCCCGGGCGGCCAATTTCGCGCGTCCGCGCCGCAACCCACTTCACGAACTCCATGAAGGCCTGGCCCTCGACGCCGAATTTCTGCCGTGAGTTGATCAGGCCGTGGGGAAGTATATCTACCGCTTTCAAGATCATTTTGTCGACGTTGATTTCGCGAGCATCGCCGCTTTGGCAGTAGATCGGAACCCTGCGAATTGGCAGCGGCAGGTTAAATTCACTGCAAACGACTTCCGCCATCGTGGTACTTTGAAGATGGGCCGAGGCGCGAAGGAGCGCCTGGCTAACGCCATACTCAATCGCGAGAGGTAACCGCTGGTGCTGGAGAGGCTCAAAAACCTTTGCACAGGCATCGAGATAACGAGATACGTCGACATTGAGAAGCCGGGGCACGACTATACGCGAGGTTAACTCCGAGATTTGAGCACTCTCAAACAAAGGATCTCGTCCTCCAGCACCAGAATATTGAACGCTCATCATGTCACCCCAAACCACGGCCCCGTCGGTGAGAGCAAGCCCGATGCTGAGCGAAGATGCCGGAACGCGGATGGACGTGAACCCAATCGCTGTCGCCTCGCCGCTATAGACGAAACCGTCCTGGGGCGCGCCGGCCCTGATGGCACCCTGATCGTCATAGAAAAAAGCGCCATTGCCAGGCGCAAGGAGGACGTCTTTGATCTGCATTTCACTTCGCTCGATTTTCGGACATCGTTGATGGCAGTTGGATTTGCTGCGCCGACTATGCACCACTTGATCTTGAGTTCGCCAACATAATGTCCCGGACGGTCCCATCGCGTTTTCAGATGGCCGGCGTCAGACACATGCACCCCGTATTCCGGCAAGCATTCGACGAACGTCGAATTATTGTATAGGTGGACATTGCAACGTCGTACTCACCTCATTTGGGTTAGCATTCGCGCATTAACCAGAATGCGTCTGAAATGCGCGTCAATCCAATCCCTTCATAGAAGCCGACAGAGTTGGGTGTAGAGATCAAAGCTATGGCCACAGCAGGCCCGAGTTGCCGGCGGGCTTCATACAGGAGGCCCTTGCCGATGCCGAGGCCTTGCGCCGACGCCGATACGGCAAGCTCGGAGACGTAGCAGATCCAGGAAAAGTCAGTAACGCATCGAAGTACTCCGACCAGCTTCCGCCCCGGCCGATGGAGCCGGGCCGTCAGCACCAAGTCGGCTTGGCGGAGCATCGCATGCAGCCGAAGCTCGCCATGGGTCGCCCCGAAGCCGGATTCGGCCAACACGCGGCAGAATTCGGCCGGGTCAAGGTTCGGCTCACTAACGTAAAGGATCTCAGATTGTTCGCTCATGCCAACCCCTTAACAAAAATTGATTGATCTAAGCTTACGCAATACCTTGTATTCGCAGCCGGTGCCGAGATTTTCGCCCTGACTGCGTGAAACCAGCAGTAGCTTGTGGCGGATTTTGGCACGAAGAGCTGCGCAGCAACTGCCCTATCCAGAACACAGCTTACTAGTCAGTTGAACGACTATGCTTTGTCATCTGCGTGCAAGTGCCCTGCCGAAGCGACTGCTTGCGTCTCAGTCCGCTTTAACCAGTGTCTAATCCGTGCTTCGACGGCGCCCCTTTTTAAACGGCAATCTCAGCTCGCGCGCCTACCTAGGATAGTAGGCTGCATCGCGGGGCGGCGAGGTTTATAAAAAACGGGACTGTTGGAGAGCAAAAGATGTTGCCGTTAGTTCGCCCCAGAAATGCTATATTTGAAATCAATCTTGGGGCTATTCAGGCGAACTTCCGGGCCATCACGGCCCTCGTTGGGTTAGGCGTAAGGGTCGCCGCTGTCGTCAAGAGCGACGCCTATGGACTTGGTGTTGTAGAGATTGCAAGGGCGCTTATTCATGTCGGCTGCGATCTGCTCTTCGTCGGCAATCTTGAGGAAGCGCTGCTTCTAAGATCGTCCCATGTAGACGAGGCAATCGCGGTTTTTTGCGATGATTTCGCGAAATTTGGTAGATTCTACCAATCCAATAACCTCATACCGGTTGTGAACAATTGCGCCGAATTGGAAGCCGTTATTGCAACAGGAACGAAGACATATTTTCTTAACGTGGAAACGGGATTTTCCCGCTTTGGGCTCGCCATTGCGGACGTGCGTCGCGCGTATTTTTCTGGTACGTTCGACATGTATCCCCCTTCGGTCGTACTCAGCCATCTAGCGTGCAGCGAAACCGTTGCGGACCCAACTAATGTGTTGCAACGGAACCGCTTCCGGGCGATCTACGATCTGATTAAGCCCACCTGCGGCAGTCTCGCAGCGTCCGCCGGTATCTGGCTAGGTAAATCCTATCATTTCGACATGGTACGGGTGGGCTCAGCCCTGTACGGGCTCAACGATGCTGGCATTCGACCAAATCCGCTGCAAGCGGTTGCAAGGCTCCGAGCGAAAATACTCGACGTGCGCAATGTCGCTAGGCGGGAGGCTGTTGGCTACGGTGCGACATTTCGTACGGGTCGAGCTACCCGCGTAGCGACCGTCGGGATCGGCTACACACATGGCCTTCCATGGGCCTGCGCGAACAAGATATCAGCTCGGTTCGCAGGTTATTCGGCCCCTCTAATCGGAACAATATGCATGGAGAACATGACAATTGATATAACAGATGTTCCAGAAGCGCTTTGTGGGCCAGGTAACTTTGTGGAATTACTGGGAAATGATTTTACCTTAGATGACCTTGCAGAAGCTGTGGGCCTCAGCCCACACGAAGTCTTAACCCGCCTAGGTGCTGGTTGCACAAGACGGTATCTGAATTCTTCCTTGTTACCTACGACCCCTAGGAATAAGGCGTTAGACTTTGATGGCAGCAGCGAGATGAATGATGGCAAGGCACGCCTTTGATTTCGTTATGGCGCTCCCATGGAGAACTTGGTCCATAGGGCATCCTTTGATTCGAAAGATAAGGATGCCCCATCAAAGCCCCGGATCAAACATGTAGCTAGGTCAGGACTCATTGATCCAGAAGATGAAGGCTGCAGCGAAGGCGATAGCCGACAGGAAGGTGTGAGCACATCGGTCGTATCTGGTGTGGATGCGTCGCCAGTCTTTGAGGCGTGCGAACATGTTCTCGATCCTGTGACGTTGCCGGTATCGGACAGGATCATAGCTGTGCTGAACACGATGCTTGGCATGGGGTGGGATGCATGGCCTGATACCGCGCTCGACGAGCGCCTGGCGGAAGGCCGCTGAACTGTAGGCCCGATCGGCCAGCAGGGCGTTGGCGGCGGGCAAATCCTCGATCACGGCCGCAGCAGTCTTGTGATCATTGGTCTGCCCTTCGCTCAGATGCAGCAGCCGCGGACGTCCCTTGGTGGTCAGTCCGCCTCGGCTGCGTCCGATACATCGGGATAGAGTTTTTTAAGGAGGCTGGCGGCAGTGCGGTGCGCTTTGAGATGGGTGGCATCGATCATCAGATTGTCCGTTTCGCCGCCCTGCGCGGCCAGTTCCGCTAGGATGCGGTTGAACACACCCAGCCGACTCCAGCGGATGAAGCGGTTGTAGATGGTCTTGTACGGACCGTAGTCGGAAGGGACATCTCGCCAGCGAAGGCCATTTCGGATCACGAACAGGATGCCGCTCAGCACCCGGCGGTCATCCACACGCGGAACACCATGCGACAAAGGAAAATAGGACTCGATCCGGCGCATCTGCTCCGGCGTCAACATCAGCAAATCACTCAAGGCAGCACCTCCTGCCACCCTGAATCACCAAACAGATATCAACTCAATAGATTATGGGTCCTGACCCTAGCTTTGATTCCGATTGTAACATAGAAATGCCTAATTGCCCGAGCATCGGACCTGGTCTAGAATCCAAGCCATACGAAGTGCTGCTTCTTCGGCTACACTAGGCCCATGTGAAGCGCCGCCGTGGCCACCGACCATACGCATGTGGAAAACAAGACCTGGGTCTCGACCGGCCGTAAAGGAACGTCGCTGGGCAACGTACCGAGCAGGCTGGTAGTAGAGCACCTGGCTGTCGTCGAGCGCGGCGTCGACGTAAGTTGGCGGGCGCGGGCGATCGGCACTGAGGTTGTAGTAAGGATCGTAGCTGCGCAGGTGCCGATATTCGTCGGCTATGTGGGGATCGCCGTACTCCGCTATTTCCGGCAGCGCGTACGGCATCGTGAAGTCCAGCTCGGTATCTATGATGTCGGCGAGCGGAACCTCGGCGAGTACGGCGCGGAACAAGTCGGGCCGCAAGTCGGCCGTGGCAAGCACGGTACCCCCGCCAGCGCTCGCTCCCTCAATGACGATGCCGTCGCCGGTGGCGACCCCCTGCCTAACAAGCGCCTCGACAGCGACGATCAGATCTGTGTGGGTGATACGTTTTCGATCGCGGGTAGCCGCCTCGTGCCACGGACGTCCAAGCTCCCCGCCTCCCCGTACGTGCACGATGCCGAAAGCAACTCCGCGATCGAGCAGGCTCAAACGTTTGGTCATGGATGAGGGCCAAGTGAAAAACGAGGGCCATCTCGGTTTTCCATAACAGCCGTAGACATTCAATAACACCGGCCCTGGGGTGGTTCGATCGCGCCGCGCGACGAGCGAAATTGGTATATCCACCCCGTCTTCCGCCTGCGCCATGACGACCGTCGCCACGTATTGAGCCGGGTCATATCCGGGAACGCGGGCCTGGTACAGGACTGCCGATCGGTCGTCGGCGAGATCATGCTCTACAAACGTGTCGGGCGTCACGAATGAGCTAACCGAGTAGACCAACTTCGAGCTTCGGAACGGATGCCGTGCGACCGAATAGCTACCCCCTGCAGACAAGCCGACCTTAAGAGTGCAGCTCGGCTCGTCGGGAACGATCGTGGCGGCGACCCCCCCGCTTCGGTTATGCGAGACGAGGCGAGGACGAAGGCCCTCTCGTTCCAGGACAACCAGGTGCTGGTCGAGCACGTGGACCTCCTCAAGCGTCACGCCCGCTCGATGCGGGATGACCTCCTCCCAGCACGATGGTGACGGGTCACCTATCGGCGCACACACGAGCCGCCAGTAGGGTCCAGCGTCGTTTACCCGAAACAAGAACCTGTCGCCCCAGTGCTCGGCAAAGACATGGTGGCCAAGATCACGCGCCACAATCCGGCGCCACCCAACGCCCGGCTGGTCGGCAGGAAGGCACCACACCTCCACCGCCCCGGCGTTGTCCATAACGTCCAAAAGCAGCCAGGCGCCGCTATCAGAGCGCCAAATCCGCAAGTTCAGTCGCTCGTCCGCCTCCTCGAACACTACCTCAGAGTGCGAATCGTTGACGTCCAGGCGTATAAGCTCATGGCGTTGCCGCCGCCGGTCCGCCCGCTCCCGCGTGAAAAAGAGCGTGTTGCCGTCCGCGGTCCAAGTAACCATCCCAGCCCGCCTCGAGCCCGTCCAGACGTCATGGCCGGTCTCTATGTCCCGCACCCTAAGCTCGAAGTTCTCGTCCCCGATGACATCGAAGCTGAACGCCACGTAACGCCCGTCGTCACTCGGCTCGAAGACACCGAGCGAATAGAAGATCTCGGCCCCCGGGATCGCGTTCGGGTCGAGAACAAGCTCGGCCGAGCCTCCGGTCACCGGCCGGCGCCACCACGCAGGATGAGACAGGCCCCGCCCGTGTCTTTCGAAGTACTCGAAAGGCCCAACCTGGAAGGTTGGTGGGGCGCCCTCGCAGGTGTGACGCCCTTCGATCTCGGCGATAAGTTCCGCCTTGAGCCCTTCCAGGTGGGCTGTCGCTTGCTGCGCGTAGCTGTTCTCGGCTTCAAGATACGCGCGGACGTCGGGATTCTCCCAGTCCCTGAGCCAGCCATACGAGTCTATCGTGACGTCGCCATGAAGGACCCGGATCCGTGCCTCGGAACGAGGAAGCGGTGGCTGCAGGTGCTTGTCTACCATCACAAGGCCCTCAGGAAAAAAGAGCAAGGAATTGGCGCGGCAGTCCGCGAGCAGACAGTTTGTGCATCAATGTTGCTCCTAGGCGATATAGTGTAAACCGTTTAACGAGCCACGGTGCGTTATTACCAACATCCGTTAATTCCGTTCTGGCAGAATAGCGCTTCGAGTGCCCTATTATTACTTACTGTCAGACGGAACCATGGTCGGCACTTTTCAGGTTGGGTGTCGACAATTCTGCTTTCGCACCTGACGTCGGCAGCCAGCATGCGGACATATGCTGCGGCCCGACTTCGATGGCCGGCGGCTCCTCCTCCTTGCACCGGTCGAAAGCAAGCGGGCAGCGAGGATGGAAACGACAGCCCTTCGGCACGCGTGCGGCGCTTGGAACCTCTCCTTGCAACGCCGGCAGCTCGAAGCGACTTGCGTCGCTGCGAATCTGCGGCGTGGCGTTGCGCAACGCGACCGTATAGGGATGCCGGGGGTTGAATGTGATGTCATCGGCGCTGCCGATCTCGACCAATCTCCCAAGATATAAGACTGCAATCCGGTCGGCGATCAGCCAGGCGAGCGGCAGGTCGTGGGTGATGAACAGTAGCGCCATGTTGTGCTTGGCGCGCAGGTCAACCAGGACCTGAAGAATTTGTGCGCGTATCGATACATCGAGCATCGACACGGGCTCGTCGGCAACGATGAGCTCCGGCTTCACGGCAAGCGCTCCGGCAATCACGACGCGCTGGCGCTGGCCGCCGGAGAGTTCGTGTGGGAAGCGGGCGAAGAAATCACCGGGAGGATTGAGCCCGGCCGCCGAAAGCGCTTCGCTGACCCTTTCTGTGAGTTGAGCATGGTTCTTGACCAGCCGCAGGGAGCGCAACGGCTCTGCCACACTGTCGAACACGGTGTGTCGCGGGTTGAGCGCCTGATAAGCATCCTGAAAGATCATTTGCACGCGTCGCCGGTAGGGACGCAGAGCCGAGAAGCCCTTTGCAGACGTCATATCGCGGCCCTCAAACAGCAACCTGCCTCCTGTGGGCTGGGCTAGCTTGGTGATGACGCGGCCCACTGTCGTCTTGCCGCTTCCGGATTCTCCAACCAGGGCGACGATTTCACCTCGTCCAATGTTGAGGTCGACTCCATCCGCCGCACGCACCGCCCCGGCAGATCGCCCCAGGACCCGGTCGAACAGTCCGCCCTGGATAGGAAAATGGACCTTCAGGCTCTCGAGACTCAGGATGTCGGAGGTGTCAGGCATGAACTGCAACCCTGCCTTCTTGCGAGGAACGGTGAAGGTGACAGGCGACGCGTCCCCACCCGAACTTTTCGAGGCTGGGAACTTCGGTCGTGCAGACCCCCGTTGCTGACGGGCAACGTGGATGGAAGGCGCAGCCTGACGGTCGATTCATTAAGTTGGGAGGATCACCGGGGATAGGGCGAATTATCCGTATGCCGCTCGCCGGGTTGGGATCGATTCGATCAGCAGGCGAGTGTAGGGATGTTTGGGCTTAGCGAAGATCTCCGCGACGGTTCCATCCTCGACTATCCGGCCGGCGTACATGATCATCACGCGATCACACGACTCAGCGACGACAGACAGGTCGTGGGTGATTAAAATGAGCGCTAGGTTAAGCTGCGATCGCAACTTCCCCAACAGCTTGAGGATCTGAGCCTGTGTGATGACGTCGAGCGCCGTGGTCGGCTCGTCACCGATGATGATCGAGGGGCGACATGCGAGCGCCATGGCAATCATCACTCTTTGACGCATACCGCCCGACAACTCGTGGGGATAGGCAGTGCCGCGATCCGTCGGAATGCCGACGAGTTCTAGAACCTCCCGTGCCCGCGCGGTCGCCTCGGCACGCGACATGCCGAGCTTCAGGATGCATGGCTCGGCGATTTGCTTGATAATGCGGTGAACGGGATTGAGCGCATTCATCGCGCCCTGGAAAACGACGGACGTCTCGGTCCAGCGATGTGGCCGCATCGCCGCATCATTGTCGATCGACAGCAGGTTACCACGATAGCGCACTTGGCCGCCGCTGACCCGTGCATTGGGCGATAGTAGACCAGCGATCGCCATGGCGGTGGTAGTCTTGCCACTGCCCGATTCACCGACGAGGCCAACGGCCTCTCCAGCCTGGAGCGCGAAGCTCACGCGGTCGATCGCTCGCAATGAAACGCCCTTGAGCCGATACTCAACAGAAAGCCCGTCGACTTCCAAAAGCGATGCCTTGTCTTGGGAGAGGTTTGTCATGGGATCACCCTCTGCCGTGGATTGAACGTGTCGTCGAGGGCATTGCCGACCAGGACGAAGCTAAGGGAAACCGCGAGGGCGCACAGCCCGGGGGCGCCGAGGTACCACCAAGCTCCGGTACTGGCCGCACCGGCGCGCTGAGCGAGCGAAAGCAAAGTGCCCCATGAAGGCTGCAATGGGTCGCCAAGCCCGAGGAACGAGAGCGACGTCTCGACATAGATTGCGCCAGCGACGACCAGCGCACCATTCGCTGCGATTTGCGGAACGAGATTGGGGAGGATATGCCGCACCATGATGCTCAAATTGCTGCTGCCCACAACTCGTGCGCGATCAATGAATGTTCGCTCCTTAAGCGATAGTGTCTGACTGCGAACGATACGGGCGACAAACGCCCAGCTTGTTATGCCGATGACGACAAGGATCACGAAGAGGGAAGGACGGAAGCCGAGGATTTCTCTGCCCCGCCCCATTACTTCGAGCACCACGGGTGTGATGACCAGCGCAAGGACGAAGGACGGCATGACGAAAAAGAAATCCGTCAGCCGCATCAGCCAGACGTCAACTCTGCCACCGTAGTAGCCAGCAATGATACCAACCGTAGTGCCGACGACGAGGCTGATGACGGTCGCCAGCAGCGCGATCGTGAGCGATATCCGGGCACCATGGACGACCAGATTGAGCACGTCACGCCCCACCTCATCGGTCCCCAGCAGATGCTGGCTTGATGGTGGAACGAGGAAATCACCAGTTGCGGTGGCTACGGTCTCAAGTGGACCTACGAGGATATTGGGCACAGCAGAGAGGACAAGGAAAAACACCAGACACAACAGGCCGAGCTGAGCCCCGGCGTGACCAAGAAGATTGGATAGAAAGCTCTTGATCGCTCTCGCCCGGCTACGCGAGGAATATCGCACGATACTTTCACTCATTGCCGGATTCGCGGATCAAGAATGCCGTAGGCAAGATCGGCTAGGAGGTTCGCGACAACGATCGATACACCAAGCAACAGGAATATCCCTTGAAGAACTGGGTAGTCCCGCGCGTTGAGCGCTTCGACCGTGAGACCACCAATTCCCGGCCAGGCGAAGACGGCTTCGACGGTGATCGCACCAGCGACCACGTAGCCAAGATTGAGAGTAATCAAGGTCACGAGCGGCAGCATTGCGTTACGAAATGCATGGCGCATCAGCATCTGACCGTTGGTAAGTCCCTTGGCGCGTGCGGTCACCATGTAGTCCTCAGTAACGACGTCACTCATCGCTGCACGCGCGACCACAACGTATTGCCCGATCAGCCCAAGGGCTACCGCGGCGACCGGAAGTGCGAGATGTCGCAAGTAGTCTAGGATCTTATCAGTTGAACCTATGCTAGCGCCGGGTGAATAGATGCCATAACCCGGAAACCACCCCAATGCCGTGCTAAAAATGACTACTAGTACCATAGCAAGCCAGAAAGACGGCGTAGAATAGAGCGCTAGAGATGCTCCCATGGCGATACGGTCGACAGCTCCTCCTCTGCGCCAACCCGCATAGAGCCCAAGCATGACACCGCATAGCATGGCGATTAATTGGGCCAAGCCAACCAGGGCGATGGTGGCCGGCAAGCGCTCCCAAATAAGGTCAGAGACAAGTCTACCCCTGAACTTGAAGCTGTAGCCGAGATCGCCATGTAGAGTTGCCGACAGGTAGTCAAGTATCTGGTCCGGGAAAAGCGGCCGGTCGAGTCCCCAGTTCTGGCGCTGCGCCTCGATCCGTTCAGCGGACACGCTCATCCGAGCACCGCCAAGCAGAAGCGCTGCAGGGTCACCGGGAATGACCCTGAACAGGACGAAGTTCAGTGTGGCCACCATCGAAAGAGTTATGGCCGCCCTGATCAGGACATTCCCAATGCGGCTTGTTCGCCCTTCCTGTGCGTTGCCAGCCACGTTAGATCGGCCTCAACCGATCGAACGGGAAATAGCTCCAATCCGATATCGCGTCCTCCGGTCCCCAGCCCTGGAAGCAGTCCTTACGATAGGCACCGAGCGTTAAGGGGTGACTCAGAATGATATACGGCGCCTCAGCATAGATGAGGCGCGCTGCCTGATCGACCAGCTCCTGGCTCCTCTTCAGGTCGACGGTACGGTCGACCTCAGTCAGGAGCGCGTCGAACTTCTCATTTGTCCAGTACGATCTGTTAGTGAGGCCGATGGACTTGCTACTGCCCAAGACGAGCAGGTCGTGAGGCGAGGAAGACAGCCAGTTGCTGGCGATTAGCAGATCCCAGCTTCCGCCGCCGTCCGTCGGCGCTGTCGTGCGGGCTGTGAGCGCACCGGAATCGAGCTGGGTCACCGACACGGGAATGCCAATTTGTCCCAGCCAGCCCGCAACAAGCTGCACGGCTGCAATCGGAATCTCGCTCACACCCGAAGCCTTTCCTGTGATTAGCTCAAGCTGTAAGCTCTTTCCCTCCTTGTCCTCCCGGACACCATCGCCGTTCGTGTCCCGATATCCGGCCGCGTCTAGCCGACGACCCGCCTCGGCTAGATCGAAGCGGCGCCTGATGTCGCTTAGGTCTGAGTAATAGTCGGCGGCTACCGGCATCACAATTCCGACACCAGGGTCTGCGTGCCCGCGGTAGGCGCGATCCACGATCGCTTTCTGATCGATCGCATAGCCGATCGCGTCGCGAAACGCTGGATCCTGCAGGGCCTTGGTGCTGCCCGCCCCCTTCCCGGAGGCCGTATTAAATGCCAGATAGTCCCGCTGCTCCACGCGAGATTCATAGACCCCGATATCGCTCTCCTTCGAGAAGGCAGCCCACTGTGCGGTTGTCACGCCCCCACAATCGAAGCTCCCACTCTTCAGACCCTGGGCAATTGGATCCTGCGTGGTGAAGAAGTGGATAATCATCCCGGCCGTCTTCGGCTGCTCAGTGCGAAAATACGCGTTTGGCGTAAGGCGCACAAATTGGCCTTGCTGAAACTCCGCAACGATCATAGGCCCAGTTCCCACCAGCGGCGGGTCGTTGCGAAAAGTGCTGCGCGCATCCGCGTAGCCGATGTCCTTCCAAACGTGCTCAGGGACCATTAGAACGAAGTTGTCAATTGGCCAGCGCGTAGGAGCCTTGGTCACGATCCGCAGAGTTTCGTCATCAATGGCCGTAACGGATGCGACTTGTTCCATGCCGTCTGTGCTGTTTTGGCCAATATTCAGCTCGTCTGGCTTGCCCACGGAGCCAAGCAGATAATTATAGGTGAACGCGGCGTCTCTGGCGGTGGCGGGTTGGCCGTCCGACCACTTCATGCCGGGCCATACCTTGATTGTCCAAGTGAGCCCGTCATCAGCAACGGCCCACGCCTTCGCAAACCCCCTCCGGTCAGGGTGTCGCTGGGCGTCAACGCCGACCAGCGAATCGTAGGACAAGACAAGCGGCCAGAACGAACTCCAGGTGGCGAATGGATTCATGGAATCGGGAGCACCCATCGAGCCGACACGCACAATATGGTCGCTACAAGACGAAGCGAACGCCCTTGAGTTAATGACCCACGGGGCAACCGATCCCACCAGCATTGCTTTGACGACCGCACGGCGATTCATAGACCACATCATTCTGGTCCTCCTTTAAGCCTCGCCACGCCGCATTCCCGCACCTCGTCGCGCCCATTTGGAACTGATGGCCAGCGCGTGCACAAGGTAATTGGTGTGGCGGTTCCCCTTTATAGTCTTAAGTTAGATTTCTTCGACAGCTGCTGAATTGGCAAATAGAGACTCGATATAATCGCCATCTAATAAGTAGATGGCTAACGACTCTCCCCGCCCAGATGGACGCTTTCTGTCGACGGTGCAGCTCTGAAAATCGCACCTGTTGATTCCCCGGTAATCGACCAGCGCTGCCGCCAAAGACATTCTGCTTCCAGCCCCGCAGGTCCGCACGAAGTGATCCGTGCGGATGCAGGAGGTGCTCGAGGCCGAGATGGACGAGGGCGGCCTCAACGAGGAAATCCGCCGGCGCACCTGTGTCGTGCTCATCTTTCCAAAACATAGAGATGCCGCCCCCGTCAGGACATTGGCTGTCGAAACCAACGAAAACGGATGGCGCCAACCGCTAGATCAACATGGACGATCTGCGTGAGCACAAGAAACATGCTCTGCGCCAAGCCGCGCGACCAGCACCATGGCTGTCCCATTTTACTGATGGGGTGGATGCCAGCCTTCTCCGACGGCATCGCAATGTGCCAAGTTGGTGGTGTTAGCGCCACGCAAAGGAGAGGCAGGCATCGATGGAAAAGTTACTATCATTGGGGTCGATCTGGGAAAGAACGGCATTCAGCTGCAGGGGGCGGCAGCTGATGGATCGGTTGTATTCCGCAAGAAGCTGTCGCGCCTGCAGTTTTGCAAGTTCATGGCGAGTCAACCGGCATGTGTCGTGGCAATGGAAGCGTGCGGCAGCTCCCACTACAGACCTGTCAGATGGCTCGGCTTGGCCATGAGCCAAGACTGATTGTCCCGGCCTATGTCCCAAACCGTCCGTCAAGCGGCAGAAGAACGACGTCGCCGAAGCGGAGGCGATCGTCGAAGCAGCGCAACGACCGACAACGCGCTTTGTCGAACCGAAGACCAAGGAGTAGCAGTCCCGGGCTATCGTGTTTCGCACCAGAGAGCAGTTCGTGAATCAGAGAACCGAATGGGTGAATGCGTTGCGCGCGCACCTCTAGGAGTTCGGTTATGTTGTTCCGCAAGGCATCGGCCACCTGCCACGTCTGGCAGAGATCGTCGAGGACGAGAGTGCAGACCTGCCGGATCTGGTCCGCGACATCTGCAGCGCTCTTGACCAAATCAAACAGTTGAGCAGCCGTTTCGCGGCATTGAAGAAGACGATCGACATGCTGTCCAAGCAAGCTGCAACATCTCGGCGCTTGCAAACCATGCCCGGTGTCGGCCCTATTGCTGCCCTTGGCATTTTCGCCACCGATGGAACCCTTCAAGTGCGGTCGCGATTTCGCCGCCTGGCTCGGGCTGGGTCCCTCGGCAGAAGTCAAGCGGCGGCATAGGCACAAGTGTCCCGCGCGGGCGCGCCGCGAGACACATAGCGCTTGCCCCTTTATTCGCACCGTCTCTTGGTGGCACGCGGATTGCATAGGACTCCGTGAAGGCGAGCGCGGATAAAGCGGGCTGTTCCCTCGAGAAAACAAATCCGAGCGAATGAAGTGCAGAACCGAACCATCAAGGAGTACGTCATGCGAGTAGCCGTCGTCCGGAATCGTGATTTTACAGGCGTGATCAACCGATTCGGTCAGCCTTATCCACAGCCCCCGCAGCCTTGGCCGCCCGGCGAGACAGTCGAAAGGGCGGTGGCGGCACTGCAAGATGGCGGCCATGAAACGCTTTTGTGTGAAGGCGACAAAGGACTGCTCAATACGCTCGAGCGCTTCATGCCACCCGATCCGCAAGCCCGCCCTTCAGGATTTGTTTTCAACCTGGCGGAGGGGATTCAAGGAGATTACCGTTTCACGCACGTTCCGGGCATGCTTGAGATGGCCGGCGTTCCATACACCGGATCGAGCCCACTCGGGCATGGACTGACGGACGACAAAGTTATCAGCAAGACGCTCATGCGCAGTTGCGGCGTGCCGACGCCGAACTTTCGCATCATGCGCTGCGGCACCGACAGCACCGGCGATTTGCGATTCCCACTTGTGGTGAAGCCGCGCCGTGAAGACAACAGCTTCGGTTTGCAACTCGTGCATGAGCCCTCTCAGCTGGCGCAAGCCGTCGAAATGATCATTGGGCAATATGGGCAGGATGCGCTAGTGGAAGAATACATCGATGGGCGGGAAATCCATGTCGCGCTGCTGGGAAACGGAAAACCCGAGGTGTTGCCCTTCGCAGAGATCGACTTCGGCGAACGCGAAATTGGCCTTTTGACTTGGGAAGCGAAGTACCTGCCTGCCGAGCAGGCGTCGACGATTTGCCCGGCGCGAGTCGGGAGCAGTCTTGCGACTTTGCTGCGGGATATTTCGATTGCAACCTTCCGTGCCTGCGAGTGCCGGGACTATGCACGCCTCGACGTCCGGATCGACCGCTCCGGCCAACCCTTTGTGCTGGAGATCAACACGATGCCTGGGCTCAGTATGCAATCCGAATATGTCCTAGCCGCAATCGCCGCTGGGCACAGCTATTCGAGCTTGATCAATCGCATCCTTGATGTGGCCCACAAGCGGTATTTCGGGATCGGCATCCCGTAGCCGGTCACGCGTCGAGTCGGCGCCCACTCGGTGCCCCATCAGCGTGGCAGCCGAGACGTCGCCAACCGATTTCGGTGCTGCGCCGAGTGCGAGGCGGCGGTGATGACGGCGGTCGACATGAGATGTTGGTCGCAATGCTCGACTGCAGAAACTGACCGCGATCTGGAGTGCGCTCTAGGGTTACACCGATCGGGCTGCGGTTTTGCTCGTCTGCCGGATGTGTTAATCCTCGATCGTTGCGGGCCGGGAGCCGCTGGACGCGGCCTGGCGGCGGCTTTCTGCGCTCGATTGCGGCGCAACGGCGACCGTCGGGGGGCATCGATCGCGCGGGCGATGGCGTAGCCGACGATCATGCGCGACCAGACGTCGAGAATGACGGCGACGTAGACGAAGCGGGCCGGTAGCGCGGCATAGGTGATATCGCCGACCTAGAGTTGGTTGGCAGGTCGGGACAATGTCCTTTTGCCAGATTGGAGTAGATCGGACTGCTATGAATGCTGTCGGTCGCGGCGACGAACCGGCGTCTGACCTTCGGTTGCAGGCCGTGATCGCCCTAGAAATTCCAGCTCCTGAGCCTGCTTGCCGATCAGCTGCGGCGATTCGCGCCTCATTTCCGTGATCAGAGCGGCCGAAGCCGTATGTTCATCGAACCACTCCACCTGCCTCTGCCAATCCAGACAAGGATCAGGGTGCGGGTGATGTCATGCCGTTCCCCCAAATGTGCAGCGTCTCGCCCGACAGATTTTCCTGCACGGCCAACGCTTAAAGGTGACGCTATAACTACGATGTCTTGCCATCGCTCATGGTCGACGTCGACTGACAGGCGTCGCTTGAGGGAGCTGGCGACCCGGCCGCTGGTGCCCATCGCGACGCCGTGAAGACTTTCACTCGCCTATCCAGATAAGCGCCTTCATCCCGGTCCTTCACTATTTCTGCGAGGGTCCGCTGATTGGTTTCGAATGATTCGGTCCACGCCGCGCTGGTGAATAACATTCGGCTCAGCATCACCGTGTCGAAAACAGGCAGCCCAGTCAACCGGCGTATGATCGGGGACACCAGAGGGAATGCGGTACATTCACACAGAAAAGCCGCGATGTGCGGATATCTCCTTCTCAGTCGCGTGACGCACGCCGTGACATCGTCCTCGATTTCAGACACTAGCGTGCGCCGCGGCGGGCGCTGCATTTCGTTATCCAGGAGCTTTCCACCTTCGATACCGCCGACCACTATCCGCGCACGCTCGGCCGGGTCGTCGATCCCGAATAGGCCTTCGCTGCAATGCGTGGAATCGGCAGTCAGTACCGCGAGCTTGGCGCCGGGTGGAAGCTGACGTAGCAGGGTCGGTATAAGCAGGAGACTTGACAGCGCCACGGGTACGTTCACCGACGCGGCCACCGCTGCCTGATGTCGGATGGCGAACCCACAGTTGGCGATCACGGCAACGGCGCCCCGTTCGACCAAGCGTTGCGCTGACGTGACGTAGGCCGGTTCAAGCGACGGATCGCCTCGGATGACGCGATCCGCCCAAGCACCCTCCACTGTCTCGATGATGATCGGAAAGTCGTAAGTATCTGGATTGAGCAGGGAACCGGGATACGTTTGCGGAGGTTTCTCGCCCGGCGCGAGCCCGCGCTCAAGCTCGAGAAAGCCTAAGGAGGCAGGAGGTCTATGTGATGTCACGCGGGGAACCTCGAGCAGTATTCTATATCATCATCATCGGAGGCAGCGCCGCCCTTGCGGGTGGTCACGTGCCCATGTGATCGCACTTGTGCCGGCCGGTCAAATATCGAATGCAGGCGGCACCATCGTGAGGCCAGATGGCTTTCCCGGCGACGTCGCGGCTGTCTCCCCGCAGCAAACCAGCCGCATATCTGCATAGCGACCGTTTCCCGGCATCTGCGGAGCGTCATGCGCGTTGGCGGCATCCGGCCGAAATAACGTCTGTATGTCCGGACGTGAGCTCTTACGGAATCGATTCTGTAATTCTGTGATTCAATCCGGACATGCAGATCGGCTACGCGCACGTTTCGACGGCCAGAACTTGGACCTGCAATGCTCTGATGCTCTGATGCGCGCCGGCTGCGAGTAGATCTTCGAGGAGACGCAATCCGGCCGGACCGGCAACAAGCGTCCCGCGCTCGAGGTCGACAGCTTGGGATCATCCAGACCGCTCATGACCTGCAGCAACGCGGTCCCTACCCGGCTTAGTGCAGGAGATAACTCTCTGCCCGGGATCCTGGAGGGACAGGCATAGATACTTCAACTCGGTGTAGTCCTCGAGGCCGTACTCGAACCTTCGCGGCCGATGCCGGACTGCTTGATGCCACCGAACGGCGCAACCTCGGTGGAGATGAGCCCCGTGTTGATGACGACCATGCCCTATTCCAGCGCCTCGGAGACACGGAAGATCCGGGATGCATCGCGGGTGTAGATGTAGGACGCGAGACCGAACTCGGTAGCGTTTGCGCGCTTGATGACCTCTTCTTCCGTATCAAATCGGAAGAGAGGCGCGACCGGCCCAAATGTCTCTTCGCGCGCGACCTTCATCTCCTGCGTTACATCGGTCAGGATCGTCGGCGTGAAGAACAGCCCACCTCTTTCGTGCGGTTCGCCGCCGGCGACGACTTGAGCACCCATTGCACATGCGTCGGCAATGTGCTCCTTCACTTGGCGGCGGCCTTCTCCTCGATGAGCGGTCCGATCGCCACGCCTTTCTCGAAGCCGTCGCCGACCTTGAGGCTCCTGACGCGCTTCGTCAACGCCGCCGCGGCGGCATCATTGATCCCGGACTGCACGTAGAGGCGGTTGGCGCACACACAGGTCTGCCCGGCATTGCGGAGTTTCGACAGGATCGCGCCTTCGACGGCAGCATCCAGGTCCGCGTCGTTGAAGACGATGAAAGGGGCGTTGCCGCCGAGTTCGAGGCCAAGGTTCTTGATCCGGCCGGAAGCCTGCCGCATCAGCGTGCGGCCAACCTGCATAGAGCCTGTGAACGTGATCTTGCGAACCTTGGTGTTCTCGCAGAACGCCTTGCCCACCATGACCGCGTCCTTCGAAGTGATCACCGAGAACAGTCCGCCCGGCAGTCCCGCGCGCTCGGCGAGCAGCGCCAGTGCCAGCGCCGAGAGCGGTGTCTGGGCGGCGGGCTTGGAGACGATGGCGCAGCCGCAGCAAGCGCTGGCGCCACCTTCCTCGCTAGCATCTCATCCGGGGAGTTCCACGGGGTGATCGCACCGACCACGCCGACCGGCTGGCGTATTACCATAATGCGCTTGTCGTCCTGATGTCCGGGAATGACGTCGCCGTAGGACGCTTGCTTCCTCGGCGAACCACTCGACGTAGGACGCGCCGTACAGGATCTCGCTGCGCGCTTCGGCGAACGGTTTGCCCATCTCGGCGGTGAGGACGGCCGCGAGATCGTTGGCATTCGCGACCATGAGGTCATGGAGGGCGCGCAGGACCCCAGCTCTCTCCTTGCCTGTGCGTCGGGTCCATTCCCGTTACGCGCGGTGCGCGGGGTCGATGGCCTGCTCCACCGTATCCCTTCCGACATCGGGGACCGACGAAACGACCGCGCCGGTCGAGGGGATTGGTCATGTCAAAGCGACGTCCGCCCGAAATCCATTCGCCGGCGACATAGGCGCGTTCGATCAGAAGAGAAGGAACGGCCAGTCCCTCCGGCATCATGGTAAGTACACCCATACCCAGAGCTCCACTTTCAAGTCTTGTAAGTATTCAGCCGCCAGGCGGATCAGATCATGAATGAGCCGCCGTTAACGTCGAGCGTGACACCCGTGAGGAAGGCAGCGTCTTCAGATGCCAGGTAGGCGACCGCAGCGGCGATGTCGTCACCGGTGCCCAGTCGGCCGACAGGAATGCTGGCGACGTAGGCCTGGTTAAGTTCGGCACCAGCCGCGGCAGCCATCGGAGTTTCGATGCGACCCGGCGCAATGGAATTCACCGTGATGTTCGCTGAGCCGACTTCAACCGCAAGGGTGCGGGCAAGGGCCATCATGCCGGCCTTTGACGCGGCATAGTGTGCTCCTGCAATCTCGGTTTTCGTTCGGCCGGCCACCGATGCGATGTTGATGATCCGGCCCCATTTCGCCGCCCGCATGTGGGGAAGACAAGCCCGGCAGCAGAGGAAGGCGCCTGTCAGATTTACTTCGAGAACCTGACGCCACTCCACGGCGAGCATCTCCTCAACCGTTGCCTTCCGTCCGCCGTGTTTCGGAGAGATTCCCGCGTTGTTGACCAGGATGTCGACCCGCCCGAATCGAGCCGATGTAGCCTGGACCATTCGCGTGACATCAGCGTCTGTGGACACATCAACGCGCACCGCCAAGGCCCGCCCAGTACAGTCCGAAGACAGGGTCGAAATGCTGGCGTTCAGGTCACTCTCGGAGAGGTCCGCCAGCACAACATTGGCGCCGGCGTTGAGAAACCGGGTGGCGATCGAAAGTCCGATGCCCCGCGCGGCGCCTGTCACCAGAGCCACCTTGCCGGCGAATGCGGTCGCGTGCGAAACCTGGTCCACGACCTACTTCTCCTACACTGTGGCGACGGGTGTCAGCGGCAAGCCGAACGAGCCGGGCAGGCGCAGAGGCGGAGCGGTAAGGAAAAACCGGCTAAGGTTATGATCTCTTAGCCACGCAGCCAAGTCCGATAGATACCAGAGCTCGTCAAGGCCAAGCTTGAATAGACAATGCTGGTGCAGCGGCAGGCCGGCGCAGTGGTCGCAGCCGTCCGGTACGCGATTCGGATACGCCTCCACCGCGAAGTTGTCGGCAACCAGCGCGGCGATACCGCAGTCGTCGATCCACCGGAGCAGCCTGTCGTCCCGCCCCTCTAGTACGGCGCAGGCATTGTGCAGAACACGCGGATCCGGGCTGCCGTCCATGTCGACAACAAGTTTGGCGAATCCGGTGTGAACGCACAGTATGTCGCCCGCCTCGACTTTAACGGACTGAGTCTGCATAGCACGCACTAGGGCATCGTAGCCGACCAGGGTTCGGTCCCGTCCATAGATCCTGCCTAGGTCAAGCAGCACGCCCCAACCTTGGACGCAGGTCTCGGCGAACTTGTCGATGCCTAATCGGCGCGCGCGAGCTCCGCCTTCGGCATCGGGTCCAAGAACATCCGTGCCGCCCCTGAAGCCATTATAATAGACGATCTCAGCGGTGCCGTCATCGTCGGTGTTGAAATGCTGCCCGATGTGGCTAAGGGCGTCCCACTGCGTCGAATATTGTGTGAATAGTGTCACGCTGTCATCGCAGGACGCGTCAATGTAATGAGTGTTCTCCAGATATAGGGGATAGTTCACCGCCGGCAGTCCCTGCTTGCGTATCGCCACATGACGACGCGGCGGCTTGCGGTTCGGATTGAGCGCAGTCCCGCCGGGGAGATCCAGTGGCAAGCTGAGGCAGAAAGCCCGGCCGGTCCTGATCTCGGCGGCCGCTTTCAGTCGGATGTCATCCGTGATCAGGTTGAGGCGCCCGACTTCGTCGTCGGCGCCGAACAGGCCCCGGTTTGCGCCTTCCGGCTTATTGTTCCATCGGTTGCCCACGTAACGCCATTCCGCTCAGTGATCCAGGGTCCCGGCAAACAGCGAAATCGGAGGATGCGCATCGGGATCCGTCATCACCTCGATGAGTGTCGGCCGCTCGGCGACGAGGGCTCGCTTGAGGACCTCCGGCAGAGCCGCAGCGTCCTCGACTCTTATCCCTTCGCAGCCACAGGCGCGCGCAATCGCCGCGTGATCAACCGCTGCAAAATGGCAGGCTGTGGTATAGGCCCCAAACTTCACGGTTTCTGCGTCCTTCTGGAAGCCGAGGATGCCGTTGTTCAGGACGACGACCGTCACCGGAATTCCCATGCGGACCATCGTCTCCAATTCGGCCCAGGAATGGGCAAAGCCGCCGTCCCCGACAAGCGCCACAACAGGTGCCGAAGGCCGCGCGACTTTTGCTCCAATGGCGAGCGGAAGGCCCCATCCGAGCCCGGCGAGCCCACGGGGTGTGAGGAAGCGCGTCCCTTCCCGTGGCGCTCGCAGATGACCGACGACCCACATCGATGAGTAGCTTGCATCAGCAGTGATGATCATCTCTGGCTGGAGCAGATTCTGCAGTTCCGCCATCACGCGTTCTGGCCTGATCCCTGCGGTTGCCTGCTTTAGAAGGGGTGCCCTGACCGTCTCGAACTGGCGCCAGGCATCGGCAATCCGCTCGGCCAGACCGGGGCGCGCCTGTGACCTTGCCTTGAGATCTTGGGTCTTGAGGGCCTGCGTGAGTGCTTTGAGGGTTTCTGCTGCATCCCCGACGAGGCGGACTGCCTCGTAGTTGCGCCCGATCTCCTGCGGGTCAAGGTCGATCTGGATGATCCTTGTACCCGGACGAATGAGGCGCCAGCTGTCGGTGCCGTTCTGGTTGTTTCGTGTTCCAACTTGCAGGATCAGGTCGGCATCCTCGACCAAGCTCCGCGTGAAGCGGCCAAGCGATGTTGGCCCTACGAGGGATCCGAGCACGCCGAATGAAAGGGGGTGGAATTCATTGACGGCACCCTTCCCCATGTTCGTCGTGAATACAGGGAGCGAGGCAAATTCCTGAAGGTTCGCCAGAGCCGATGGCGCGCCGGTGGAAAGGGCGCCCCCACCCGCCATGACCACCGGGCAATGGGCTTTCGCGATTAGGAAAGCCGCTTCGGCAATGCTGGCATCCGACGGCCGGGTCCGGTCGAGGGGCCAGGCGCTGAGGCATGCCTCGCGCTTGTGGGCGCTGGGCTGGGCTGTCTCGCGGAGCAGGTCAGCCGGCAGTAAAAGGACGGCAGGCCCCGGCCGGCCACTCGCCGCAGCCACGAACGCGGCGTCCACGTAGTCGTCAACCCGATCCGCGGTGCCAATACGGCGCGTCCACTTGGCGCAGGATGCGAAAAGCGCCAGGTGATCGAGTTCCTGAAAGGCATTCTTATCCACCTGCAGTCGCTCTACCTCCTGAATGAGAGCCACCACGGGGATGCTGGCCTTCAGGGCCTCGGCCAGCGGTGCAACGAGCAGTGCCGCTGCTGGACCGTTCTGGGCGGTGACCACCGCGACCTGTCCCGAGGCCCTCGCGAAACCATCGGCCATCGCACCACCCATATTCTCCTGGCGGTAGGCGATTTGACGGATTCCGATTTCCTCCGCAGCGAGGATCACGGCGGAAGGAAGGCTCTGACCGAATATGAACTTCACGCCGTGGCGCGACAACGCACGAGCGATTGTTACGGCAACGGTAGGTTCGATTTCTGTCATCGTGTTTCTTCCTATAGAGTTCTGAATGGTCAGGCGCAGAGTGACCGCGGCCCCAAGGCGCGTAACATGCCGTGCGGTTGACACGCTGGCACTGCCCGGGAGCCCTAACGAGTAGTGCGGATTCAGACCGCGGCGAGCATGCGGGCTGAGGCAGCTTGCATTCTGGATCTTGACCGCCACCAGATGAAGTACATGGCGACGAGCCAGAGCACGGGCAGAAGCATCAGCAGCGACGCCACCGCGGCGACGGTGGGGTCGATTTCATGCCGGATGTTTTCCCACATCTTTAAGGGAAGCGTGCGTATGGATAGACCGCTGACGAGCAAGGATATGACCACTTCGTCGAACGAATGGAGGAACGCAAAAACCGCCCCGCCGAGGATGCCTGGCCGGATCAAAGGCAGAGTCACCCTCATGAATGTCCGGAACGGCCCGGCCCGCATGCTCTTAGCGGCTTGCTCAAGACTAATGTCAAAGTTGGCCAGCGTTGCCGCGACGACAACTACGACATAGCTCATAGCGCCAATGCTGTGCGCCAAGACGATGCCTGTCTTCGATCCGACTAGGCCGAAGGATACCAGACCAAGGTAGGCTGCGATGCCGACCACGATCACCGGAAAGGTGATCGGTGCTAGGAGGACCAACGTGAGCACGTTGCGCAGCATTGGCGCGCTGCGACTGAGTCCATAGGCGGCCAGCGTGCCGAGTATGGTCGAGATTATGGTTACCGAGATTGCAATTTCGAAACTGCTCAGCGCGGCCCCGTTCCACGACGGATCGGCAAAAAACGAACGATACCATTGCACGGAAAAGCCGGATGGAGGGAATTCCAACTGCGTTCCGGCGCTAAAAGACACGATGATCACCACCACGCCCGGGAAGAGGAGAAAGAGTAGGGTGAATATGACTACCGTGATCCCTATGAACCTCCACACATGGGTGGCGTCGCCAGCGCGGTAAAGATGCATGTTCCAGCGACGCGCCCGCCGAAGCGTGCCGAGCTCAGTGAGATGTCGCACCAAGGCCCCCGCTGCGGGAAAACGGTTTCGCCGATCCGACGCAGCATTGCCTTTGGGGCCGGCCGGATTGAGTCTGAGGACGGCGAGCACCGTCATCGCGATCGCGAGGAGAATAAATGACGCTGCCCCTATCCGGCCGAGATTGAATGAGCTTTGCACCTCAGCCGCGATGAAAGTCGAGAGCATGGCATCGCGCAGGCCACCAAGGGCTGCGGGCGTGATGTAGAATCCGAGGCTCAGGATGAAGACGAGCAACGCACCACTGCGTAAGCCGGGCAGACTGAGCGGTAAGAACACGCGCCAGAAGGCCGAGAACGGACGCGCGCCCATGCTGCGCGCGGCTGCCACTTGCGACTTATCGATGCCGAGCATCACGCTCACTAGCGGCAGGATCATGATCGGCAACATGATGTGGACCATGCCGATATACATGGCCATACGGTTGTAAATCAGAGGCAGAGGACTGGTGATGACGCGCAGATCGAGCAGCAGGTTATTGATAAGGCCGCGGTCACCTAGGATCATGACCCAGGCGTAGGTTCGGGCCAGCGAACTCGTGAGATACGGGATCAGGACGAGGATGACCAAGACAGACCGGACCTGCTTCGAAGCAGCCGTGATCAGGTAGGCCGTCGGGTAGCCGATGATAGCGCAGATGACCGTGGCTACGATGCTTACCTCGATGGTCTGGATGAGGACGCGAACGTTCGCAGGATGCACGAAGAACGTCACGTAATTGACGAGGGAGAGCGCGGGGGCGTTGATGCTGTTTAAGAAGAGCTGGACGATCGGTATGGCAAAGACGAGTAGCAGGAGGCAGAGCGCCGGAAAGGTCAGCACAACAGAGGCCCGCGTAAGCTTTTGTAAAGTCAACATCTGCGAGTCCCCTGAGATCACGTCGTGACGAAGCGGATGTCCGATCTCAACCAGTCGAGCTGAATGGTGTCCCCGATCTGGAAGATCTGACGCCCCGCGGCGACGTGTTCGCGTATGACCACGTCGTTATCGCCGACAGCCACATGGTATCTTCGCAGCGGGCCGGCATAGATCATATCGGTCACGGTGCCGGCGACATGCTGGCGCTGATCGGCGTCGGCACTCTTCGTGGCGCCAGGGGCGGAGATCCGTATACGTTCCGGCCGGATCATCGCGACGGTGCCGTCCGGTTGCGGCGTATCCGACTCAACAGCGAATGACGGATCATCGAGGATGTTGGCGTCCCCAAGGAAATTCGCGACAAACCGGGAGACAGGACGGTCATATAGCGCCTCAGGCGTGTCAGTTTGCTCAATTCGTCCAGCGTTCATCACCACGATCCGATCGGAAAGCGTGAGCGCCTCCTCCTGGTCGTGTGTGACACACACCGTAGTGATTCCGAACTCTTTGTGAAGCCCCTTGATCTCACCCTGCATTTGCTCACGCAAGTTACGGTCTAGTGCTCCCAACGGCTCGTCTAGCAACAAGATTGGAGGGTCGGCTATGAGGGCCCGGGCGAGCGCCACGCGCTGCTGCTGCCCACCGCTGAGCTGTGATGGCATGCGGTCACCCAAGCCGTCCAAATGGACACGTGACAGGATGCGTTCGGCTCTCGCGGCCCGCTCAGCCGACCTGATGCCGCGCATCTCGAGCGGAAATTCAAGGTTGCGGCGAACGGTGAGGTGCGGGAAGAGCGCATAGCTTTGGAAGACGACGCCCTGATCGCGCCGATAGGAAGGTACCGAGGCGACGGACTTCCCAGCGATGCGGATATCACCTTCGGTAGGCGCCTCGAACCCCGCCAGCAGCATGAGTGTCGTCGTCTTGCCAGAACCGCTCGGACCAAGGATCGTGAGGAACTCGCCGCGCCCAACGGTCAACGACAGGCTCCTGACCGCAATGACCTGACCGTATAATTTGGTGACGTTCCGAAATTCGATTTGCTCGGAAAGAGCGAGTTTCTCCAATGGTCTATCCTTAGCTAGCGGATGCAGCGTTCTGACTGGTGCATTCATGTTCGTCACTCCAAGCCGAACGATGACGTGCTGGTTCGGTGCGGCACGTCATCGGTAAATGCCGTCGCAAAAGGCCGACAGGGGCTTAAAGCAGGATCCACTCGTTCCAGCGCTGGACCAGCTTTTCGGTGTTCGTGAGCCCGTCCGATCCCTTCTCGGCGTACCATTTCGAGTCGATTAGCACACTTGACCTCAGGTAGTCGGGGTGGCTGGCCAGCGAGCGCCCAATATCTTCCGGTAGAACCTTGAACGCGTTGAGGTTGCTCGGGCCGAACGGCATGAGTTGTGAAAATGCTGCCTGACGGTCGGCGCGCGCGGTAAATGCGACAAACTGTTGCGCAGCGTGCGCGTTAGGAGACCCCTTCACAATCTGCCAGTAGTCCCAAGTTATTTTCGCCTGGTTACGATTAATTTCAAGCGGTGCTCCCTGCTTGATCAACGTGCCGGCCCTACCATCATAGGCATTTACAAGATCTACTGCCTTGTCATGCATCATCTGCTGGATTTCGGACCCTGTTCCCCACCATTTGCGAATATCGGGCTTTATTCTGTCCAAACTTTTGAAAACACGATCTAGGTCCATAGGATATATATCCTTTGGATTTACGCCATCGGCGAGAAGGGCTTCCTCCCAAGGGCCTTCTGAACCATATTGGCCGCTGACAAGACTGCGGACACCCGGGAAACTGTTCACGTCCCAGAATTCCGCCCATGTGGTCGGCCGCAGCTTACCCGCTGGGAATTTTTCGGTATTGTAGACCATGACGAACGCATAAACTACGTTAGCTACGCCAAACGGCTGCTTTGCGAAGTCGGCGAGCCCGTCTAGGTCTTCATTCCTGTAAATAGAATAATCGATCGGCTCAAAAAGACCCTTTTGGGACAACTCGAACGAAGATCCCTGGTTAGCGGTGACAACATCGACGGTGACGTTATTCTGCGCAACCATCATCTCGATCGATGCCCGGTCGCCCTGATCGGTAATCGGGGTCATCTTAATGCCTGTTTCGGCTTCAAATGGTTTTACATAGGCCTCAATCATCGCCTTTCCGGTATCGCCACCGTAGACAAGGACGCGCAGTTCGCCAGGAGTCTGCGCCGATGCCTTGTTACTGGCAATGGAAGGAAGTGCGCCGGCAGCCAAGGCGGTTGATGCTGCCTGCAGGAAACGCCTGCGGTTAATGATAATAGAGAAGCTCATGGCCATTCCCCTTTTTTAATGTTGAGCATAATTGAATATGCAATTTTCGCCGACCCAGCGGACGGCCGCAATCGAGACTTCGCGAAGTGATCTACGTGGCGGTGCCGACGCGGTCCTGTCCTGCGCGTTTCACGGTCAACTGAAGCATCTCTCGCCGTTCAGCCCGGTTCACGAGCCGTAACCCGACAAGTCAGGCCGCCAGAATCTTCTCGACGAGGGTTACCCAATAGCCCACGCCATACGGGATCGCCTCGTCGTCGAAATCGTAAGCGGGATTGTGCAAGCCCGGCGTCGAGCCGTTCCCCAAGAGGATGATCGCGCCCGGCCGCGCTTCCAGCATGTAGGCAAAGTCTTCGGATCCCATCGAAGGCTTGACGTTGTCGTTTACGGCGTCATGGCCCACGAGGCCGCGGGCTGCGGTGATCGCGAAATGTGTTCCGGCCGTGTGATTGAATGTAAGGGGTTCGAGCCGCCGATGCCTGAACTCAATTTCCGCGCCCATCCCGTGGGCCACGCCCTCGGCGCATAACCTGATCTGCCGCTGCGCCAGATCGCGCACGGCGGAGGTCAGACTCCTGACAGTCCCACCCATTTCGACCTGGTCCGCGATGACGTTGTAGGCTTGGCTCGCCGTGAACTTCGTGACAGAAACGACGAGGGCGTCAGTGGGGTCGGTGTTGCGGGACACCACGGTCTGGAGGGCAACGATGATTTGTGCGGCGGTGACCACAGGGTCGACAGTCCTGTGGGGCGAAGCTGCATGCCCGCCCCTCCCCTTGACGATGATGTCAAACTCGTCAAGCGCCGCCATCATACCGCCCTCCCGGATGGCGAACTGGCCAATGTCAGTGCCGGGTGAGTTGTGCAGGCCGTAGACCTGGGAGATGTTGAAGCGCTCCATGATTCCTTCCTGGACCATCTTCAAAGCACCTCGTCCATCTTCCTCGGCGGGCTGGAAGATCAAAGCCGCTGAGCCTTTGAAGTTGCGCGTCGCGGCGAGGTGTTTTGCAGCCGCCAATAGCATCGCGGTGTGGCCGTCATGGCCGCACGCGTGCATCTTGCCGGGTATCCGCGAGGACCAGGCCTTGTTCGACGCTTCCAGGATCGGCAGGGCATCCATATCGGCGCGCAGTCCGATCGTCGGCCCCTCCCCGCCCTCACCCTGGATCAGGGCAACCACGCCGGTCTCGGCGATGCCCGTCTCGATGTGATTGATACCGAAGGAGGCCAGCTTCTCAGCAACGAACTTCGCCGTATTGTGCACCTCGTATCCCAGTTCCGGATTCTGGTGCAGGTAGCGGCGCCATTGCGTGGCTTCTTCCTGGAGATGTCGGAAAGTGTCGACGCTGTACATCTATTAGTTCCCAGCTTTTTCTGTCCTAGTGCCTTATTTAAGCGAGCATCATTCCGCAGCACGATTTCGTCAAATGCCTTTTGTGTATCATCGACATCTAGTAACGAGATGGACCCGAGGCTCGCTTTTCAGCACAGAGGTCGGTCCCGGCCAGCACATGCTAGGTCGCCGTGGGGCAAGTCGGTTACGGAACTGACCCTTGGATGTCTGCGTCCTCGCGCGTCGGCCCGGCCCACCGAATTAAGATCGTGAGGCCCTCTCTGACCAGATCATCCATGACAGCGTGGACCGCGGCCTCGGCGATGGCACTAGTCACGGGGCGGCGGAAGCTAGGATTTCCCTCCGACATCGAGCATAATCAGGCTGCGATCGAAAAAGGGTCCGGGAAGCAGCGTCATTGTCGCAAATCACAGCATCGATGATCGCCGTCAGGTGGCTAGGGCAATTGTTTGGTCGTGATCGATCTTGTTTCGTAGGCGACCGGGGTTGTCCCTCCGGAGATAATGAAGTCGGCCATGACCGGGTAATTTCAGCAGGGAGAAAGGGAGCGCGTTGAATGCATGTCCCCCTGCGGGCCTAGGCATGAAGAGGTCGTTGCCTTCGAGGCCGCCCAGTCCCGCTGACGCGTTGGCAAATTGGTCGTGGTTTAAGGCCGGGGCGAAGAACGTCGCCAATCGGCGAGGGACGCAAAAAGCCATTGTCGCGCTTGCCAGAAGACTGGCGGTGATCATGCCTCGCACGTGGCTGGACGCCACCGAACTTCGCTGGAAACGGCAAGACACCATGCTTGCGGCCACCTGACCCAATTGTATGGACCGGCTGCTGATCGCAAGTGAGGCGTGGAGGATAGCGGAAGTCGCTCATATGTATCCGGCCCTTTTGGTCGGCTCGCGTGTCATGGCCTTGATGGGGAATTCGCACGCACCGTTAATCTCATTAGCGGATAGGTTGCCAGGCAACCATTTGGGTCAAACAGATTCCGGGTGCGTTCATATTCGCTCCATGCTTCTCGCGCACTGGGGGGTGGCGGTTTAGATGGCCGTCACCTCGTTTCGGTGCTGCCGAATGTCCAGCCATTGCGCAGCACGGTATTGCCGTGCTGCCCGGCGCGAGAGCACTTCGCAACTCGCAGTTCGCAATCCTGGAGAACCGTGCCGACGAGATATCGCCGCGCATGAGCGATCCGATCGTTGGACTCTACGAGGACTGGCTGTGGCTCGACGAGCTCATCGAAACGGTCAGCCAGGAGATCGAGGAGATCAGCCAGAACGAGGCGAACTGCCGTCGCCTGATGAGCGTGCCGGCGTCGCGCCGATGATCTCCTGGTCGCGGCGATCGGCACAGCGAAGCCTTCGATCGCTGTCGGGACTTTGGCGCTTCAGCGATAGCCAGTGCCGTGGCGAGCTTGCTGCGATGAAGCCGCGGCGCGGCATTCTGCAGCCATGCGCCGAAGCTGGCCGCCTGGATTAACAGAATTCGCAGATAAGCGGCTTCCTGGTTTTGAGATGCGGCGGACAGTCGGCTTCCCTCCGGTACTGTATTGCCGTGGCACGAGGCCAAGCCATGCGCCTGTTCGATGAGGAAGGCACGGATCTGGAAATCGTCGCGGTGCGCCGCGAGACCAGCCGCGATCGCAGCCATCGGGCTCGTAGCTCCATCAAAGCCACGTCGCGCACGCGATGACCTGCCGGCCAACACGACCGGCCAGTCCCCCGCGGCACAGCCGAAGCCAAGTCAGGACGAGGAGATGGTCGCCAACCGATCGAACAATCGAATAGGACATGAAGCACTAACAAGCTTGACCGCAATCGCTCCAGAAGCCATCGCAACTAGTGTCACCTCAAATCCGCCAACTGGCGGACAGAAGTCCTTCGGAGGGAGTTCGCTACGGTCCACGTGCTGATCGCATCATTGAATCAGACGCCGAACAGATCTTTCCGCCATTCTTCTAATCCCAAGAGCCAATCCGGAGAGAAGCAAGACCCTCCGGAGGACATCAAAACGCCGGCGATTCGGACAACTTAGAAGCGCCTGACATCAACACGATCGAATAGATAGGCGACCGGACACGATTGCCCGTTCAGATTTCGAAGATCTTCCGCGGCGTGTTTGTGATTACCTCAGCGCCGGTGCCGGCGACCCGGAATGTCTCGCTGATCACGTAACCGAAGTCGTCCTCAATCCAGTTGCCCAGCATCAAATGAAAGGTCATGTTCGGCTTCAGCTCAGTCGTGTCGCCATCCCGGAGGCTTGCAGTCGGTTCGAGCCAGCCAATGCCGTGCGCGTAGCCGCAGCGCGTTTCCTTTTCGAAACCGTGTTTGCGGAGCGTCTTGTAGAACGCGTTGGCCACTTCGCTGCACGTTGATCCCGGCCGGACTGCGGCGAGTGCCGCCTCAAGGCCTTCGACCTGGGCCTCATGAATGCGGCGCAGGCGTTCGGACGGGGCGCCGATCGAGAAAGTACGCATGAGGCCCGCGGAATATCCATGGCGAGTGCCGCCGAGTTCGAGATTGATCTGGGACCCGTCGCGGAACACGTCCCCCGTCCACGGAATGTGACAGGTACCTATCCGAGGCGAGGCGCAGAGATAGAAGGCCTTCAGCGCCGTTCCCGGCTTTCCATTCGCTCCCCGGATTAACGCCGCCGCGATCTCTGCCGCCGCGTCGGCTTCCGCTACACCGGCACGTATGACTTCGCTGGCGCGCTTCATCGCGGCGTCGGAAATGGCGGCGGCTTCCCGCATGACTTCTATTTCGAGATCGGATTTGACTAGGCGGAGCCAGCTGACAAGCTTGGTGCAGTCTACAACGCGAGCCTCAGGCAGCCGTGACTTGAACTTTTCCGATGTCGCTGCAGGCAGGCTCGACATCTCGATACCCAGCCCCCGTTTCGCGAGACCAGCTTCATTCAGGAAGTCGATGACGGCATCGTATCCGTCGTTGGCTAGATTGCCAATGAGCGCTTCCGGGTAGCCGATGATCTTATCCTGTTCCATGAAACATTCGTACATGGCCGCCGGCGCATCGCAACGACGAAGGATGAATGTCGGCTCCTCAGCCACCCCGTCAATCACAAGCGCCTGAGGAACATATCCGGACGGCGTGGTATAGCCTGAAAGATAAGTGATATTGGAAGCGTCCAAAACGAGCAGTACGTCCACGTCGCGTCCCTCCATTTCAGCCTTCACGGCGGACAGCCGGCGCAGGTATTCAGTGCGTGGAAATGCCTGTACACCCTTTGGGATCGTCATGAGTCTACTCCATTGATTTTTGAGGTTTGCATTCGCGCAACAATGACACAGCCTCCGCTAAGACTGGCCAGCACAATCCGGTCGCTGAGGCTTGATCGTCCTGTGCTTGTTGTTCAACTCGCGGCTAGAGAAGTCAGACGATTGAACGCCCAGCGGCCATGGTCAAATGCAGTTTCCATATCGACGTCATCTGGCTGCAAGATGTCTCCGAGAGACTTGTTCAGCAGGTGGCGGCCGCCTGATCAAGCGAAGCCTAGCTCGCGCAAAGCCCCTTTGGAGCGCAGGTAATCAGTCGCCACTCACGATCGTGTCGCGGAAAGCAAAGCACGAGGCTTCTGTGAATCAGCAAAAATCAACCGATCGCGATTCGCCACGGATCGCAAAGTATAGCTATGGCTCCGCATCTCTTTCGTGCTCTCAATCGCACCAATGTTCGGCAACGATCACTCTTTGGCTGGGACATCTGCGCTGGTGCGGAGAGACGAGGAACCGATTATTGTTCCTGTTCAGTCGGAAATGGTGTGATCGACCAGTCGATTAGGTCGATGGCTTGCTGGAGTATCGACTTTGTCCGAGAACGGTTGGATGAAACGGCGATAATGTACCCCATGGAGTCTCGGTAATCGCCCTTCCTGATGATCGGCGTCTTGGGCTCAACATAAAATTTGACTTCGGCGACACCCGGTACAGCAGCAGCCTGACTGCCGCCATGGATCCAATCGAGGATGCCATCGCGATCAGGAAACAATGAGCGCCAGGCCGCGATATGTGAATGGCTTTTGCGCAGGTTACATTCGCGACCGATGACAAGCTTGATGTGTTCGGTGACGAGGTCGACTCCGTAAGCCAGATGAACCGGTTGAGGACCACCACCAAGCCGCGGGTTGACTTCAATAACGACTGGACCACGTGTCGTCCATCGGAATTGGATACTGGTTGGCCCCCAGCCAAGGCCGAGAGATCGCAAGCAACTCAGCGAAACATCGGCCATAAGTTTGTACTCGTCATCAATGAGCGGGGCTGGGAAGGTTCCTTCACTACAGACGAAATGCGGCTGGCCGCCATATACAGCAGCCTCTATCCCAACGATTTCATTTCCCATTGCGTAAGCGCCGTAGTCTGGACCATTCGCGTATTCTTCAACAAGTATCCTCGGTGAAGATCGCCAAATATGCTTCCCACCCAATAGGTAGGTGGTATGTTCGGCTAACTCATCGACGGTGCTGCATAATCGCACACCGATGCTGCCGCTGCCTATGACTGGCTTCAGAATCACCGGCAGGCCGATCTCGGCGGCAGAGATTTCAACCTCCGCTGCATTCGCTGCTAAGCGATAAGCAGGTATTGGAATGCCGGCCTCCGCGAGGAGCTGACGTTGAGTAAATTTGTCGCAGCATTGTTCAATCGATGCGGGGTTCGGTCCCGGTAGATCGAAATGCAGGCAGAGCTTGCCAACTGTCGCGTAGATCGACTCGTCGTCGCCCGCAAAGCCAGTAATGCCAGCAATGTCATACGTCGCACGTAGCCGCGAACATTCGTGAATCAGCGCATCGAGATTGTCTGTATCGACACGGATTGTCTCGACACTTTCCGCCGCAAGGTAGTCATACCGAGCAGGATCAGCCGACAGGGTAATTGGATGGTAACCAAGACTCTGGGCCGCTTGGACGTATCGCAGACCAATTCCCCTATGACCTTCAACTAGGATAAGCGCTCTCGTTGCTCTTGGCATCCATTTCTCCATTGCGAGCTGCGGCGGTCCGGGCGTAAACAGGGTATTAGCCTCTTTCAGCGCGCCTGACCTCAGATTTAAGATGAACCTATAACCTTCAGGGACTTGCGCTCGCAAAGATTCTATAAATTTATTTGAAGCATTTGTTGCA
>NZ_RZSF01000160.1:0-14925 GCF_004023325.1 Mesorhizobium sp. M1A.F.Ca.ET.072.01.1.1
ACCATGTACATTCTGCTCGGCGCGCGCGCCGAGGCGGGTGAGGACGTGCTGTCCAATCCGGGCAGCGAAGAGGAAGAGATCCTGTTCGCCCAGATCAAGAAGCGCATGAAGGCTTCGCCGGGCTTCTTCGCCAAGCAGAAGGAAGCGATCCGCGGCGTCACCGAGGAGACGACCACCGGCGTCAACCGCCTCTACCAGTTGCAGAAGAAAGGCCTGCTGCCCTTCCCGGCGATCAACGTCAACGACTCCGTCACCAAGTCGAAATTCGACAACAAATACGGCTGCAAGGAATCGCTGGTCGACGGCATCCGCCGTGGCACCGACACGATGATGGCCGGCAAGGTCGCCGTGGTCTGCGGCTATGGCGACGTCGGCAAAGGCTCTTCGGCCTCGCTGCGCGGCGCCGGCGCTCGCGTCAAGGTGACCGAGGTCGACCCGATCTGCGCGCTGCAGGCGGCGATGGACGGCTACGAAGTCGTCACGCTGGAAGACGCAGCCCCCACCGCCGACATCGTCATCACCACCACCGGCAACAAGGACGTCGTCACGCTCGACCATATGCGGGCGATGAAGGACATGGTGATCGTCGGCAACATCGGCCACTTCGACAACGAGATCCAGGTGGCGTCTCTGCGCAACCTGAAATGGACCAACGTCAAGCCGCAGGTGGACATGATCACCTTCCCGGACGGCAAGCGGATGATTCTTCTGTCCGAGGGCCGCCTGCTCAACCTAGGCAACGCCACGGGCCATCCGAGCTTCGTCATGTCGGCTTCGTTTACCAACCAGGTGCTGGCTCAGATCGAGCTCTTCACCAAGCACGGCCAGTACCAGAACCAGGTCTATGTGCTGCCCAAGCATCTCGACGAGAAGGTGGCGCGGCTACATCTCGACAAGCTTGGCGCGCGCCTCACCGAGCTCTCTTCCGAGCAGGCGGCCTATATCGGCGTGACGCCGCAGGGCCCGTTCAAGCCTGAGCACTACCGCTATTAACCAAAACGAAAATATCTACAACATATTGAAGCCGGGTGTTGACTTTGCGCCCGGCTTCATTTTTTGCACCTGTGATTCTTCACGCCGATTCCGGCAGGCGTTATTGTTGTGATTCGCGGTCCGGGGACAGTTGGGCCGGGGACGCATTCAGGGCGGTCTTGCATTCAAGCGGCGAAGAGGACCAAGACATGCCGGGGGATAACCCGCCACGCGCGGGAAAGGCCGTTTCCGGCGGCCACGAGGATTCGATCACGACCGGCTCCGCCGCGGCGGGCGGAGCCCTCTCATGGCGCGCCGGCGCCCGTCTCGGCACGCTTCTTGGCGCCGCCACGTCTGCCGCCCCATTGCTTAGCGTTGCGGCGCATGCCGATACGGGCGTGGCCGCGGCGGTCAGCACGGTCGAAGTGATGCAACTTGCCATGTTTGCCGGCGTCATGGGGGCAGCCCTTGTCTCGGCCATCTTCCTGATCCGCGAGCGGGCACGGACGGCGTCGCAAAATGTCCAGCTCAGGGCGCGAATCGCCGACGTCAACGCGGCCCTGCAGCGCTCCGAGGCGCTGCTCAATTTGCGCGACCAGCGCGTCGTCGTGTGGAGTTCGGAGATCAAGAAACCGGAGCTGATCGGCAGCCTGCCGCTCGAAAGCGGCGCACCGGACGAGCGGTCCGCCTTCCTCGCTTTCGGCCGCTGGCTGATGCCGCGCTCCGCCGCGGCGCTCGAGAACGCCATAGCGGCGCTGCGCGACCAGGCGAAGACTTTCGACCTCGTCATCGAAACGCAGGCGGGCATGCCGCTGGAGGTGCATGGCCGCAAGAGCGCCGCGCATGTCCTGGTCCGCTTCATATCGCTGTCGGAAACGCTGCGCAGCCAGGCCCGGCTGAAGATCGAGAACCAGCGGCTCAGCGCCGACTACGATACCATGCTCGGCCTGCTCGACGCGCTGAAGATGCCGACATGGCTGCGGGCGGCCGACGGTCGGCTGAAATGGGTCAACCGCGCCTATGCCGAGGCTGTCGAAGCGGGAAGCGCGGAGGCCGCCGTGCGCGAGGCCAAGGAGTTCCTCGGCGGACAGGCGCGCGAGCAGATTGCCGAACAGCACAAGTCGCGCCCCGTCTTCGAGCAGACATTGTCGACGGTGATCGAGGGTGATCGCCACATGTTTTCGGTCACCGACTTTGCCAGCGCCGACGGCTCGGCGGGGCTCGCCTGCGACATCAGCGCCATCGAGACGATCCGCGCCGAATATGAGCGCACCGTGCGCAGCCATGCCGACACGCTCGACCAGCTCAACACGGCGGTGGCGATCTTCGATACCGATGAAAACCTGCGCTTTTTCAACCAGGCATTCCAGAAACTGTGGGGCCTGGACGGCGGCTTCCTGCACAGTGCCCCCTCCAACGCGCTGCTGCTCGACCGGCTGCGCAGCGAAGGCAAGATCGCCGAACAGCCGGAATGGCGGCGCTGGAAGGAGAACCTGCTCGGCGCCTATCGCGCCGTCGAATCGCAGGAGCATTGGTGGCACCTGCCGGACGGCAAGACGATCCGCGTGGTGGCCAACCCGCAGCCCAAGGGCGGCGTCACCTGGGTGTTCGAGAATCTGACCGAGAAGATGGACCTCGAAAGCCGCTACCAGACCGCCGTGCGTGTGCAGGGCGAGACGCTGGACAATCTGGCGGAGGGCGTGGCGGTGTTCGGCCCGGACGGACGGCTGCGCCTGTCCAACCCCGCCTTTATCGCGCTGTGGGGGCTGGCGCCGGACGCGATCAAGGCTAACGTGCATGTCTCGGCGATCCGCGATCTTTGCGACCAACGCGCGGCAGACAGTCCGTGGGGCGGCTTCGTCGCCGCCATCACCGGCTTCGACGACGAGCGCCGCGACCGCCACGGCCAGGCGGAACTCGTCAACGGCACGGTGCTGAGCTATGCCGTGATCCACCTGCCCAACGGGCAAGTGATGATGACCTTTGTCGACGTCACCGACACCGTCAATGTCGAGCGGGCGCTGAAGGACAGGAACGAGGCGCTGGAGAAGTCAGACCAGTTGAAGAACGAGTTCGTGCAGCACGTCTCCTACGAACTGCGCTCGCCGCTGACCAACATCATCGGCTTCACCGAACTGCTGTCGCTGCCGACGACGGGACCGCTGACGCCGAAGCAGCGCGAATATGTCGAGCATGTCGGCTCGTCGTCCTCGGTGCTGCTCACCATCGTCAACGACATACTGGATCTTGCGACGGTCGATGCCGGCATCATGCAGCTCGACATTTCCGAGATGAGCATCGACAGGACGATCGCCGCGGCCGCCGAGCTGGTCGCCGATCGGCTGGAGGAGCATCAGATCAAGCTCAAGGTCGACGCTGCATCGGCGCCGAAGAGCTTCCACGGCGACGAGATCCGGGTCCGCCAGATCCTCTACAATCTCTTGAGCAATGCCGCGAATTATGCCCCAGCGGCGAGCACGATCACGCTCGCTTGCCGTCAAATGGCCGACGGCGTCGAATTTTCGGTGCATGACGACGGGCCGGGCATGCCGCCGGACGTGCTGGAATCGGTCTTCCGACGCTTCGAGCCGCGCGCCAATGGCGGCCGCCGACGCGGCGCCGGGTTGGGGCTGTCGATCGTCAAGAGCTTCGTCGAATTGCATGGCGGAACGGTGCGCATCGAGACCGGCGCGGACAAGGGCACGACCGTGATCTGCACCTTCCCGGAGACGCCCTCCGGCGGCATCCGCGAAGCGGCCGAGTAACGCGCTTTGGCAGAAACGGTGTTGGAACGATTTCTCGCCGACGAGGCGGCGACCGCAAGGCTTGGCGAAGACCTTGCCATGGCGCTGCGGGCTGGCGACGCAATTGCGCTGAAAGGCGATCTCGGCGCCGGCAAGTCGACGCTGGCCCGCGCGCTCATCCGGGCGCTTGCCGACGACGCCGGCCTCGAAGTGCCGAGCCCGACCTTCACGCTGGTGCAGAGCTACGAGACGCGGATACCCGTGCACCATTTCGACCTCTACCGCCTATCCTCGCCGGACGAGCTCGACGAGCTCGGCCTCGACGACGCGCTGGCGCAGGGCGCGGCACTGATCGAATGGCCGGACCGAGCCGGCGACCAGCTGCCGGCAAATGCGCTCCAGGTCGAGCTTATCGAGCAGGGCGCGGGCCGGTCGGCAAGGATCTCCGGACAGGGAGCCGCCTTCGAGCGCGCGGCGCGCTCGAAGGCGATGCGTGATTTCCTGGCCTCGGCCGGCTGGGGCGAAGCGAGCCGCCGTCATTTCGTCGGCGACGCGTCCGCCCGTTCCTACGAGATCGCCTCGCTTCCCGGCCGGGCGCCGCGGGTGCTGATGAACTCGCCGCGCCTGGTGCTCGGACCGCCGGTGCGGGACGGCAAGCCTTACGCCGTGATCGCTCACACCGCACAATCGGTCACCGCCTTCGTCGCCATCGACCGGGCGCTTCTCGCCGCCGGCGTCAGCGTGCCGCTTATCCATGCGCAGGATCTCGACCAGGGCTTTCTGCTGCTCGAACATCTCGGCTCGGAAGGATTTTTGGGCGGCGACGGCCAGCCGATCGTCGAGCGCTATGAGGCAGCGGCGGAGCTGCTCGCCATGATGCATGGCAAGGCCTGGCCGGACCGCATGGAGGCCGCGCCGGGCGTGTACCACGACGTTCCGCCCTTTGACCGCGAGGCGATGCTGATCGAAGCGGACCTTCTGGTCGATTGGTATGTGCCGATGGTCACCGGCCAGCCGGCAAGCGATGCATTGCGGGCAGGCTACCACAAGGCATGGAACGCGGTGCTCGACCGGCTCGAGGGCCAGGAATACACGCTGATGCTGCGCGACTTCCATTCGCCCAACATCATCTGGCGGGCAGAGCGTTCCGGCCTCGATCGGCTCGGCATCATCGACGTGCAGGACGCGCTGATTGGCCCGGCGGCTTACGACGTCGCCTCTTTGGCCATGGATGCGCGTGTCACCGTCTCGACCGAGATCGAGCGGCGGACGGTCGAAGCCTATGTCGCAGCGCGGCGTTCGGCCGGCGCCTTCGACGAAGCCGGCTTCGCCGAGGCCTATGCGATCATGGCGGCGCAGCGCAATTCGAAGATCCTCGGCATCTTCGTGCGGCTCGAAAAGCGCGACGGCAAGCCCTACTATCTGAAGCACCTGCCGCGCATCCGCGACTATCTGAGGCGGGCGCTGGCGCATCCGGCGCTTGCCGGCCTGAAGGAATTTTACATGGCCCACGGCCTGCTCGAGGAGCGCTCGCCATGAAGCCGAAGACCGCGATGGTGCTTGCGGCCGGTCTCGGCAAGCGCATGCGGCCCATCACCGACACGATGCCGAAGCCGCTGGTGACGATCGCCGGCAAGACCTTGCTCGACTGGGGGTTGGACAGCCTGGAAGCCGCCGGCGTCGCCAGCGCCGTCGTCAACGTTCACTACCTGCCGGAGCAGATCATCGCCCATGTCGCTGGCCGCCAGGCGCCGAAGATCGACATTTCCGACGAGCGCGCGGGCTTGCTGGACTCAGCCGGCGGCATCGTCAAGGCGCTGCCGCTCTTGGGGAGCGAGCCCTTCTACATCATCAATGCCGATACGTTCTGGATCGACAGCGGCGAGCCCAGCCTCGAGCGCCTCGCCCTTGCATGGGACGCCGCCAGAATGGATATTCTGCTGATGCTCACCGATCTCGACTCAGCGATCGGACACTGCGTCGGCACCGATTTCCTCGTGGCGCCGGACGGCGCGCTGCGCCGTTCCAAAGGCGACCCTGCCGGCTTGATCTATGCCGGTGCCGCGATCATCGATCCGCGCATCTTCAAGGATGCGCCCGAAGGCCCGCATTCGATCAACGCCTATTTCGACAAAGCAATCGCCGCCGGCCGCCTGTTCGGCATGAAGATGAGAGGCCGCTGGATCACCGTCGGGACGCCGGACGCCATTCCGGCGGCCGAAGCGGCGGTCACCGGCGCGCTCGCGACCGCATCGGCCCAAAAATCGGGTCCGATTTTTGGAAAGCACGATGCATAGACTCCAAGAGTTAGATCGTCGTTTGTGCGCTCAAACGGGCGCACGGCGATCTAATACGGTATGAGCGGCTCGCGCCGCGTCTTTTCCATCCCGTCCGGAGCGCCGTTCCTGCCGACGCTGGCGGAGGCGTTGCTCGAAGGCCGCCTGATCCCAACCTTCCGCTTCGACGGCGAGCCGCTGGCGCTGGCTGACGCGACCATCTATGTGCCGACGCGGCGCGCGGCGCGCGCCCTGCGCGGCGCCTTCGTCGACATGCTCGGCAGACGCTCGGCCATCTTGCCGACGGTGCGGCCGCTCGGCGAGTTCGACGAGGACGAGGCCGCCTTTGACGCCGAGGCGGCACCGGCAATAGACCTCGCACCGCCGATCGCCGCGCAGGAAAGGCTGCTGTTGCTGGCGCCGCTGGTGCGCGCCTGGAAGGAAAGCCTGCCGGCGCATGTCAAGGCTCGCTTCAGCGAGGAGTTCGTCGTGCCGACCTCGGCCGCCGACGCCATCTGGCTTTCGCGCGACCTTGCCCGGCTGATGGACGAGATCGAGACCGAGGGGACGGACTGGGCGAAGCTCGCCACGCTGGTCACCGGCAACCTTGCCGGCTGGTGGCAGGTGACGCTCGATTTCCTCGCCATCGTCACCGACAACTGGCCGGAGTTGCTCAAAGAGCGTGACCGCTCCAATCCGGCCGCGCACCGCAGCGCGCTGATCCGGCTGGAAGCGGCGCGGCTGAAGCGCAGTCCGCCGACCGGACCGGTGATCGCCGCCGGTTCGACCGGCTCCATTCCCGCCACCGCCGAGCTGCTTGCCGTGATCGCCGGCTTACCCAACGGCACCGTCGTGCTGCCCGGGCTCGACCGCGAGCTTGACGACACGTCCTTCGCAGCGATAACGGCGCCCGGCGCGCGGCCGGCAACACTTGGTCACCCACAATACGGTCTCGCCAAGCTGATCGGCAGCATTGGCATTGAGCGCCGCGATGTCGAGGAGATCGGCGCTGCGTCAAGACCGCTCGCATTACGCGCCGCCCTTGTCGGCGAGGCCCTGCGGCCGGCCGAGACCACCGAGCTTTGGACGAAGTCGCGGCCGCGTTTCCCGGTCAACGATGTCGAGCAGGCGCTGGCCGGCGTGACGCTGGTCGAGGCTGCCAATGAGCGCGACGAGGCGGCAGCGATTGCCATTGCGCTAAAGCGCGCAGTGGAACTGCCGGGCAAGCGCGCGGCACTCGTCACCGGCGACCGCGCCCTGGCGCGACGCGTCTCGGCCGAGCTGCTACGCTTCGGCGTCGTCGCCGACGATTCCGGCGGCACGCCGCTAGCCAACACGCCGGCCGCCAGCCTGCTCAGGCTGGCGCTAGGCGCAGCATTCCGGCCAGGCGATCCGGTGGGTCTATTGTCGCTGCTCAAGCATCCGCTGCTTGGCCTCGGTCTCGAACGCCAGAGCGTGCGCAAGGCTGCCGAGCTGATCGAGCTGGTGGCGCTGCGCGGCGGCACCGGCCGGCCGGACGCCGCTTCCCTCGACGCGCTTTTCGAGACGCGGCTCGCGGGCCTTGGCGGCGACAGCCGTCAGCCCTTCTGGTTCCAGCGCCTTACGGTACGCGGTATCGAAGAGGCGCGGGCAGTGCTCAATCGCCTCACCGATGCGCTATCCCCGCTCACTGCGATGCGCGGCGAGAAGGATGCCGATATCGCGACATTGACGCGGGCGAGCGTCGTGGCGCTGGAAGGTCTCGGCCGCGCGGCCGATGACAGCCTGACCAGCCTCTATGCCGGCGACGCCGGCGAGAAGCTCGCCGAGCTTCTGCGCGGGCTGGTTGCCGTGTCATCGCCGTTTATGATCGGTGCGGGCGAATGGCCCGACGTGATGGAGGCGCTGATCGCGCCGGAAACGGTCAAGCCGGCGCAAGGCACCGACCGCAACATCGCCATCTGGGGAGCGCTGGAAGCTCGCCTGCAAAGCGTCGACACGCTGGTCATCGGCGGCCTCAATGAAGGGGTCTGGCCGCGCAAGCCCGAGAGCGACCGGTTCATGTCGCGGCTGATGAAGACCGGCATCGATCTCGAGCCGCCGGAGCGGCGCATCGGCCTTGCCGCGCATGATTTCCAGATTGCGATGGGTACTGAAACGGTGGTGCTGACGCGCTCGGCCCGATCCGGCGACGCGCCGGCGGTGCCGTCGCGCTGGCTGCAGCGCATCCTGACCTTCATCGGCAAGGACCAGGCGACGGCAGTTCGCCGGCGCGGCGACGCGCAGCTTGCCTGGGCGCGCGCGCTCGATGCCGGCGACAGGAAGGATTTCGCGTCCCGTCCACAGCCGAAACCGCCGCTGCACCTGCGGCCACAGCATTTCTCGGTCACCGAGATCGAGACGCTGCGCCGCGACCCCTATGCGATCTATGCCAGGCGGATTCTCGGCCTGATGCCGCTCGACCCGGTGATCCGCGACCCCGGTGCTGCCGAACGCGGCACGCTGTTCCACGAAATCCTGCATTTGTTTTCGCGAAGGGTGGAAGATCCGAGGGCGCCGGGCGCGCTGGCAGCCCTCATCGAGGCCGGTCGCGCGTGCTTTGCCGACGCGGCACTTCCGCCCGATATCGAGGCGGTGTGGTGGCCGCGCTTCGAAAAGCTCGCGGAAAACATCATCGAATGGGAGCATACCCGCGCCGACGCCGTCGCCCGGCGCTATGCCGAGGAACGCGCCGAAAAGACCGTTGTCGGCCGCACCGGCATCACGCTTTCGGGCTATGCCGACCGGGTCGACCTTCTCGCAGGTGGCATGGCCGACATCCTCGACTACAAGACCGGTTCCTCGCCTTCGAAGGCGCAGGCGCATACGCTTCTGTCGCCGCAGCTTGCACTCGAGGGCGCGCTTCTTCGGCGAGGCGCCTTCAAGGAGCTCGGCATCTGCGAGCCCTCGCAGCTTGCCTTCGTGCGGCTGAAGCCGAACGGTGAGGTGTTCGAGGAATCGATCCTCGAATACAACCGCAAGCCGAAGACCGCCAACGAGCTTGCCGAGGAAGCGTGGGCGCGGCTGGAAAGGCTGCTCTTCCACTATGCTGACCCGACCACCGGCTATCTGTCACGCGCGCTGCCGTTCCGCGAAGGCGAGGCCGATGGCGACTACGACCATCTGGCGCGCGTGCTGGAATGGTCGGCCGGCGGCGCAAGCGAGGACGAGGCGGAAGGATGAGATATCCGATCCCCTCCGACACCGCCGCCAGCCAGGCGCGCGCTTCCGATCCGCAAAATTCCGCCTGGGTCTCGGCCAATGCCGGCTCGGGCAAGACCCATGTGCTGGCGCAACGCGTCATCCGGCTTCTGCTCAACGGCACCGATCCGTCGAAGATCCTGTGCCTGACCTACACGCGCGCCGCCGCCGCCAACATGTCGAACCGCGTGTTCTCGACGTTGTCGGAGTGGACGGCGCTTCCAGACGCCGAGCTTGCGACACGGATCGCGGCGCTCGACGGGCGGGCGGCCGACCGCGATACGATGCGGCGCGCGCGCCGATTGTTTGCCGAGGCGCTGGAAACGCCGGGTGGCCTGAAAATTCAGACCATCCACGCCTTCTGCGAATCGGTGCTGCATCAGTTCCCGCTGGAAGCCAACATCCCGGCGCATTTCGACATGCTCGATCCGCAGATGGAGGCCTCGCTTTTCGCGGATGCGCGCCGCGACATGATTTCGGGTGCCGGCGCCGGTGTCGAAGGCCTGGCGGAAGCCTTTGCCACGCTGCTGGAGCGCGGCGGCGAATTCGGGCTCGACATGCTGCTCTCCGAGATCGTCGGCAAGCGCGACGAACTGCGCGCCTTTATCGAAAAGCTGGGCAGGGACCGGGAATTCCGGCTGCTGTTCGCCGAATTCGGCTTCAAACCCGGACAGACGGCAGCCGGCATTGCCGCTTCGGTCTGGCCGCTGCCGGGCTTTGGGCCGAGCCAGTTCGCTGAATTCGCGCGCGCCGCCGAAGCCGCCGACGCGCGGCAAGTGCTGAACAACGTGCTGCCCTATGCGCAGACCGCTTTTGCCGAAGCCGATCCGATCAGGCGACTGCGACTGCTCGCCAAGGCATTTCTGCGCTCCGATGGCGACCCTTACGATCCACCGAAGATCTTCAAGAAAGCGCTGGTCGACAGGCTGCCCGACCTGCCCGAGCGCTATCTCGCGGCGGCCAAGGCGATCCTCGATGTATCGGACCGGCTGGCGCTGTTCCGCATGCTCGAAGGCACGGCCGCCGCGCTCACCGTCGCCGGCTGGCTGATCGCCCGCTACGAGCAGTTGAAGCGAAGCCGCGGTTTCCTCGACTTCAACGATTTGATCACCCGCACGGTCAGCCTGCTGTCGCGGCCCGATGCCGGGCCGTGGGTGCAGTTCAAGCTCGACCAGGGCATCGACCATATCCTGCTCGACGAGGCGCAGGACACCAGTCCCGACCAGTGGGAAGTGGTGAAGAAGCTGACGGAAGAATTCTTCGCCGGGCTCGGCCAGCGCGAGACGGTGCGGCGCACCGTGTTCGCCGTCGGCGACGAGAAACAGTCGATCTACTCCTTTCAAGGCGCAGCGCCCGATTCCTTTGCCGAAAGCCGGCTTTTGTTTGCCGGGCGGGTGCGCGACGCGGAGGCTTCGTTTGCCGACCTGAAGCTCACCTGGTCGTTCCGCTCGAGCGACGACGTGCTCGCCGCCGTCGACCGCGTCTTCGCCGAACCAGGCGTGCGGCGCGGCATCAGCCACGATCCCGATCCGCTCAGCCACAAGGCGATCCGCACCGATGCGCCGGGCTATGTCGAGGTGTGGCCCTCGATCGGCGCCGAAATGGTCGAAGAGCCCGACGACTGGACCTTGCCGGTCAACCACGCCAGCGCGCCCGCCGTGCGCGTGGCCGAACATGTGGCAACGACGATCCAGAACTGGCTGCGCCACGGCGAGGCCATCGAAGGCAAGGGCCGCAAGCTGACCGCCGGCGACATCCTGGTGCTGGTGCGCAAGCGCGATCGCTTCGTGCACGCGCTGTCGCGCAGCCTCAAGAACCGGCAGATCCCGGTCGCCGGCGCCGACAGGCTGAGCCTTCCCGGCCATATCGCCGTGCAGGACCTGATCGCGCTCGGCCATTTTTTGATTCAGCCGGAGGACGACCTGTCCCTGGCCGCCGTGCTGCGCAGCCCGATCTTCGAGGTTTCCGAGGAGACGTTGCTCACGCTCGCCGGCGAGCGGCCAAAGGGCCAGTCGCTGATCGCATCACTCCGGCAGCATGCCGGCGGAGACGAGGCCCTGGCTGCCGTTGTTAGCCGGCTCGATGGCTGGGCGACTGAGGTGGCGTTCAAGCCGGTCTTCGAATTCTATGCCGCCGCGCTTTCGCGTGACGGCCTGCGCCGCAAGATGACGGCCCGGCTCGGGCCGGAAGCCGGCGACATCCTCGACGAGTTCCTGAGTTTCTGCCTGGCTGAGGAACGTACCGGCCTGCCGGGGCTGGAATCCTTCCTCTCGACGCTGGAAAACAGCGGGCCGGAGATCAAGCGCGAGATGGACCAGACCCGCAACGAGGTGCGCGTCATGACCGTGCACGCCGCCAAGGGCCTGGAGGCGCCGGTCGTCTTCCTGGTCGACGGCGGCTCGGCGCCGTTCAGCGACCAGCACCTGCCGCGGCTGATGGCCTTCGAAAGCTCGGGCGCTGATTGGAAGGGCAAGGGCTATCTCTGGCGCTCGGCGAGTGACGTCGCCAACGGCGTTTCGAAAGCGGCCTCGGCGCGGGCGCGCGAGCTTGCCGACGACGAATACCGGCGGCTGCTCTATGTCGGCATGACGCGCGCCGAGGACCGGCTGATCGTCTGCGGCTATCACGGCAAGCGCGCGCCGAGCACCGGCACCTGGCATTCGATCGTCAGCCGGGCACTGCTGGGTGCGCCGGAAAGCGCTGAACGGCGGCATCCGGCGACACCCGATGTGGCAGTACATCGCTTCCATATGACCAAGCTGCCGCCGATGGCGCTCAATCAGGCTGAGGAGACGATACCGTTCGATCATGCCGCGCCGCTGCCGGACGACCTGGCCCGGCCGCTCCCGCCCTATGAGGACTTGCCGCGACCGCTCTCGCCTTCAGGCGCCTCGGCGCTGATCGACGAAGCGACTGAAAGCTTGCCCGACACGCGCTCGCCGGTGCTCGATGCGGAAACCGAACCAGGCTTTGCGGTGATGCGCGGGCTTGCACTGCACAAATTGCTGCAGATGCTGCCCGGCATCGCCGAGGACGAGAGGCGGAGCGCGGCCGAGCGCTATCTGGCGCGCGCCGGCGCCGACTGGCCGGCCGAAGAGCGCGACACCGCGCTGGAAGCCGTGCTTTCCATCCTGTTCGACAGAAGCTTCGGGGCGCTGTTCTCGCCGTCCTCGCGGGCGGAAGTCGCCATCATGGGCAGCCTGGAGGTGAAGGGCAAGCTGCGCTCCATCTCCGGCAAGATCGACAGGCTGGCCGTCACTGCGGAAACGGTCTCGATCGTCGACTACAAGACCAACCGGCCGGCGCCGGCCAGCCCGGCCGAAGTGCCGCCGGCCTATGTCCTGCAGCTTGCGCTCTACCGCGCGCTGCTTCAGCCGCTCTATCCGGGCCGCACGGTGACGGCCGCGCTGCTGTTCACGGAGGCGCCGCGCCTGATCGAGCTGCCGGCAGCGGCCATGGACGGTGCCCTTGCCCGACTCACGGGAGCGTGACACAAGAACTGCTTGAACATCGCCACCACGGCCACCACATTTGGTGCAACCCGAGTTTTCGAAAGGATTTCAGCATGGCCACCGTCAAGGTCGACAAGGGCAATTTCCAGGCCGATGTGCTCAATGCCAAGGAGCCGGTTGTGGTGGATTTCTGGGCCGAGTGGTGCGGTCCGTGCAAGATGATCGCCCCGGCGTTGGAAGACATCGCCAAGGAGCTCGGCTCGAAGGTGAAGGTCGCCAAGCTCAACATCGACGAGAATCCCGAGTTGGCCGCCCAGTACGGCGTACGCTCGATCCCGACGCTGATGATCTTCAAGGGTGGCGAAGTGGCCGACATGAAGGTGGGTGCGGCACCGAAGACCGCCTGTCGCACTGGATCAATGGCAGCCTCGCCTGAGCCAATCCGAATATCAGAAAGATCGAGCCCGGCCATCGCGCCGGGCTTTTTCCTTGGCGCCATCGCTGACGGCGCTCTGGCCCTGACGCTTCGGGCAGCCATCTCCTTTCCTTAAGAAAAGGAGAGCCCCATGACCGGAACAGCCAAGGCCACAGTTCACGTCGACAATGAGCGCGTGATCGTCACCGAATACCGCTTCGCCCCGGGCGCCAACACCGGCTGGCACCGCCATGGCCACGACTATGTCATCGTGCCGCTGATGGACGGCAAGGTGAAGCTGGTGACCAAGGACGGCGAATCCTTCGCGGAGATGAAGCAAGGCGCGCCCTATTTCCGCCGGGAAGGCGTCGAGCACGATGTCATCAACGCCAATGACGGCGAATACGCCTTTATCGAGATCGAGCTGAAATAACCTTCGAGGCAGGCGCCGCTACCAATCGGCGACGCGATCGCCGCCGATGAATTGCGCGCTTTTGTCCGTGTATTCGAACAGCTCGATCTTCACGCCGTTGGGGTCTTTGATCCAGGCCTGCCAGGTGCCGTCGCAAGCGAGCTTCTTCGCCGTGACCTCGACCTCTTGCGACCGGATATGGGTGATCGCGGCGTCCATGTCTTCCACCTCCAGGCAGAAGTGGTTGATCTGGTTCGCCTCGCTGTAGCGGGCTTCGGCCTTCTCGAACACCTCGACATGGCTGCGGCCGCCGCAATCGAGATAGAAACCGAAGATCTTGCCGTCGCGCAGGAAGTTGAACCGCGTGTCCATGCCGAGCACATCCCGGTAGAAGCCGCGCGTCGCCTCAAGGTCATGCGCGAAGATGCAGACGTGGGCCAGCTGGTTCACCTTGATCACGATTGCTCCTCGCGACTGCCTCGGCGCTATCAGGTCGGCGGCGTGCCGTTCTCGTCCAGCACGGCGCCGGCGAAATATAGCGAGCCGCCGATGAGGATGCGCGGCGCCGGACCGTCCCAGCTGTCGCGCAACAGCATCAGCGCATCGGCGACGGAGTTGACCGGCTCGGCCGACAGGCCGGCCTCGGTGGCGCGCAGCGCGAGCTCGTCATTGGGCACACCGGCATCGCTCTTGCTCACCGGCACCGTGTAGACATGGCGGGCAAGCCCCTTGAAGGCGCTGAAATAGCCGGTCTGGTCCTTGGTGTTGATCATGCCGGCGATGAGGATCAGCGGGCGCGGGTTCTTTTCCTCCTGCTCGGCCAGCGCTTCGGCGATGACGACGCCGGCGCCCGGATTGTGGCCGCCGTCGAGCCAGATCTCGGCGCCCTTTGGGGCAAGCTCAACCAGCCTGCCCTGCGTCAGCTTTTGCATCCGGGCCGGCCACGCGGTGCTGGTCATCGCTTTTTCGGCAGCCCGATGGCTTATCTCGAAGCCGGCGGCCTTGACCGCGGCGATCGCCGCGGCGGCATTGGCGAACTGATGCCGACCGGGCAGGCGCGGCAGCGGCAGGTCCATCAGACCGTCCTCGTCCTGATAGACCATGCGGCCGTTCTCCTCGAAGGCCAGGAAATCCTGACCGTAGACGACGGTCGGGCAATCCAGCCGCTCGGCGGTCTCGATCAGCACCTCCAGCGCGGTCTCGCTTTCCTGCGCGCCGATCACCACCGGGCAGCCGCGCTTCATGATGCCGGCCTTTTCGGCCGCGATCAGCTCAACGCGGTCGCCGAGATAGGCTTCGTGATCCATCGACACCGGCATGATCACCGAAACGGCAGGCCGGGAAATGACATTGGTGGCATCGAAGCGGCCGCCGAGCCCGACCTCGATGATCGCCGCCTCGGCCGGATGCTCGGAAAACAGGATGAAGGTGACGG
>NZ_RZSF01000161.1:0-14855 GCF_004023325.1 Mesorhizobium sp. M1A.F.Ca.ET.072.01.1.1
GTCCAGCCGAACGCGTCGAACTGGTCGTCTCCTTCGAAAGGGCGGGCGCCGCCACACTGACCACACTCGCTTATGATCGTGGCTGGCCGGTGACACGGAGCTGTGGGAAATCGTCAACCAAGCCGACATGGATCACCCGTTCCATCTCCACGGCACGCAGTTCCAGGTCGTCGAGCGCGAGCGCGACGGCCAGGTCGCCAGATCGCCCTATCTGGCGTGGAAGGACACGGTCAACGTAGCGCGAGGAAAGACGGTGCGGATCATCACGCGCCAGGAGCGGCCGGGTGCGCGCATGTATCACTGCCACATCCTCGAGCATGAGCAGCTCGGCATGATGGGCATTGTCGACGTGCGGGCATGAGAGGCCGCGCCGTTGTCGCGGCGGCGATGCTCGCGCTCGCCGGCTCGCTCACCTTTGCTCCTTCGCTGGCAGCGGGTTCGGGCGGTCCCATTGTGGCGGCGCGACAGGACTCGATGAAGGAAATGGCGGCCGCCGCGAAGGCGATAGCCGAGATGTTCGACGGCAAGCGCGCCTATGACGCCGCCGGCTTCAGGGCGGCTGCCGAAGTGCTGCGCGCCCGCACCGGCCGCGCCATGATCGCCGAATTCCCAGACGGCACGCTGGGGGAGCCATCGGGGGCCAAGACGGAGATTGACCAGGCGCGGCTCGAATTCGAGTCGCTCGCCCGCCATGTCGGCGATCTTGCGGACGCGCTGGCCACTAAGGCCCACAACGCGCCGGCGAAGATCACCGCCGACATGAGGATGGGAGCGGGACTGCCGATGAATGGCGGCAGCCTACTCGGCAAGCGCCCGAAAGTCGCGGAGGCCGAACCGGCAAAGATGCCGGCCGAACATCTCCTGCATCTCATTCTGCAGGATTGTTCGAGCTGCCATGCGAAATTCCGGCAGAAGGTCAAGTGAGGAGTGTAGCCAGCACCGGCCCGACTCTCACCCGCGAACAAGACACTGCTCACTTCGGCACGACATCTGAGCCCTGCCATCAGTTCCTCTTACCAATCCCAACCCGCGCGTCCCTTCAGTGACACGGCGTCCAGGCTTCGCGCAGCTCCGGCGTAACCGCATGTGATCGTGAATTGCAGGTCCGGTCGTTTCGGCCCGCTACACGGCATTCGTCGCAGAGATGACTTTCACCGGATACCAATAGAGGCATCATGGTCAGGCTAAGCCGCTTGACTAGCTCGGCCACGGCCAGGGAAGCTTTCCGTTGCGCGTGAGGCAGCCAACTGGCCGTCCCTGGCCCCAGCTGTTATGGCGATCCTGGTGAATGGGTTGCCACCGGGAGGATTATATTCCTGAAGTCAGTTGGCGGGCAAGTCTCCACGGCGCGAGAATTTCCAAATAAGCCAGCTCTCATACTTGACTGGGAAACTCATCTTAAATACGAGGCAACTGCTCCCGCCGCGTGAGCGCGTCGAGGAGGCATAACTCCTTTCGGCTCGTGCACTTCGAGCGCGCACCCCTTTGGGGAGCGCGATTGCCTCGTCGTGCCTACTGGGATGTTGGAATATGGACGCTCTCGACGTGTCATTCGTGCTGTCACCGTCATCCGCCTCATATGTCCGAACCGCGCTCAGGCTGACGCACTTTGCGGGCTTGGTACTCGGGCTGGGCGGAGCCGTGTTCCTTGAACTGATCCTGTGTCGCCACCGCCGTGCAGCGATTACGGCCGAGGTTGTCGCCAATGTTGAATGGATCAGCCGTTTTGTGGCCGGTGGATTGGCAATGCTCTGGATTTCCGGAATCGGGTTTCTGCTGCTCTACCAAGCTACAGAGCCGGACAAAGTTCAAAACCCGAAGATCTGGGCCAAGATTATCATCGTAGCGATACTCACGCTGAACGGGCTCGCCATCCACCGCCTGGTCCTTCCTTTCCTTCGGGAACGGATCGGAAGCCCGCTGCTAAGTGGAATTCAGCCGACCAAGAGAACGGCACTGATCGCATGTGGTGCGATCTCCGGAGTGTCCTGGACGATCCCCGTCGTGCTGGGCGCGGCACCCCAACTGAATTTTGTCGTCCCTTGCTCGGTCATTCTGGCCGCGTATCTGGTGGTGCTCGCCCATGCGTTCTTTGTTGGCACCATCGCGATGCGCGAGCGGCGCGAACCTGCTCCGCTGCCCAGCAGTGGACTGCCCGATGAGGCTATGGATGTGAGCCATTTGCGGCCTTAGCACCGGGCCCAGCTCGCGATGCGCTCACTGCCGTTCACTCGGCTCTCCTTCGGTGTCGTCCGCTGATGCGGCGTTAAGCTGGCCGTAGTTCTGCTCACCAATATTCTGGAGGAGGTCCCGCTGGGTCTCGAGGAAGTCGATATGGCCTTCCTCATCGGCCATCAGTTGCTCAAACAGGGCCATCGACACGTAGTCCCCAGCCTTGCGACAGACCTCTCGCGCTGCCTGATAGAGCGAGCGCGCCTCGTACTCGATCTCAAGGTCGCACTCCAGCACCTCGTAACTGACTGGCCGATCTTCAGCGGGTTCAATGTCTGCAGGTTCGGATGCCCCTCAAGGAAGATGATGCGCACGACGAGCGTGTCGGCATGTTGCATTTCCTCAATGGACTCCGCGCGCCATTTTTTCGCGAGCTTCTGAAAGCGCCAATTTTCCATCAAGCGGTAGTGCACCCAGAATTGGCTTACCGCCGTCAGCTCGTGCTTGAGCGCTTGGTTCAGACTGTCGATGACCACTCAACCGGGATACTGGTAGGAATGTTCCTTTCCGCGCGATGCGACCGAAGTCGGATGGTCTGACGCTTTGGTCCCTACGCTGAAACTAAATCCTCGCGATAGCATTGGATGAAACCGGCGGGGAAATGCGCCACCTTCCTCGTCGGCAACCGCTAGATCGATGCCCGCCATCCCGTTGCCCGGGGTGACGGGCATCGTGATTTCAGCATCCTTGTCCGGTCGCCGCTTCTGTTCAGATTGGGAAATAAATGGAGCAGAGGTCGCACATGAAGGTCTATCGGGTGGAAGAGATGGATGGGGACAGCGTTGTGACTAGTCGTACCATCAACGCCAATACTCCATGGGTGGCAGCGGAAACGGCCACGGGCAGTGAGGTCACGGACGTACGCGGTGACGAACAGCGCTGGATCCGGGTCACGAATGAGGCAGACGGGTTGTTAACAGGTACGCCTTCAAGTGATCTGATCGGCTGTTTGCCGGGCGAGCCGTTCTGCTCATCCATCAGGTGAACCTGAGGCGACCCGGCCTGTCGCGGGGTGGGTGGGATGTGGGGATCAGGCCGGGCCTCTTACTCCGTTCCGAGCCGGGGCAGATGCGCATTATGCGCCGCCTTTCCAGCGACTGACATTAACATTTTCTAAGACTTAACGAATAAGCCCGGCAAACGGGCCGCCTCAGAGATGCCCGGCCTGCCGAGGTATCGAGGGGACCTAGGGCGCACAGGCCGGGCCCTTACCCCGATGGCCGCGGGGCAGAGAGGGATTATGCGCCCTCTTCCAGCAGTAGGCATCCACGTTTTTAGTGGTAGCTAAAAGAAAAGCCCGCCGCAGCAATTAGCGTAACGGCGGTGATGGATATCGGCTAGGCCCTGCTCCGTTTGGAGAGCGAGCGCCACAGGTCCGTCTCATCGGTTGTGCCGTCATCGAAAGCTTGGAACACTTTCCTAGCCAGATATTCCCGCTGTTCGCGATCCTTCTTGGCTAGACGCCGCTCGTCGCACAACCGGCTAAACACCCGCTGGAGTATGTCCAGGTCAGCGGGCCCGTAGACGCCACTGCAACGCGACAATGACATGAGCGCCGCCCTTCTGCGCGGCGGCAGATTATCTCATGAAACGGCACGAACTGCGACCAGCTTTTTATTAGCTACACCTAAAGTTCTGATGCCAATCGCCGAAAGTTATGCATAATCCAAGCTTGCCCCTCTGCCCAAACGGGGGCATGGCCCGGCCTGTCTACCCCAGGTCACCCAAACCCCGCAGGCCGGGCCCCCATGTCTAAGCCGCATCGTGACGCGCCGACTGACCAATCTCCTATTTGTGCGATGGCTGTCCCGTCCATTTTTTCCACCCGATAGGGGTGTCAAGAGGTACGCGTTCAAGTGACCTGTGGATTGTGACTGGCTGTTGACATCAACTGGCCTAGAGCTGGTTCGCGCTAGCCCTGCTTGAGGAGCCGCGCCTCGCGAAGCAGCGAGCTCGGATTATTGCCAATTATCTCGACGAGCTCGCGCGCTTGCGCTTCGGTGATGCCGGTTTCTTGGATTAGAAATTGCACCCTAGATTCCTTGTGAGCCTGTGCTCGCTTGCCAAGCTCTTGCTTGATTTCGGCCATACGAAAAGTCCTTAGTCGCGCGAAACGCGATTGGGCCGAGTTTTGTTCCCGTGAAAAATTCGCTGCAGCTGCTGAGCGCAAGCGGCGGCTCCGGGGAAGCAGGAAGGCTTATCATCGAGGACCCAATAGCCCCCACATCGTTTGTAACTTTTCCAAAAGCGCGTATGTTGACCTTGTGGCATCCGGGCGGTTGGGAACCCCTTGCGCCGGCCGCATTGTGGAGGGGAGCTATGGGCACTGGGAACGGGCATGGGTCACTGGGCCTCCAACCCGGCGAGTATCTGGACCATCATCTGGAGTGCCCCTATTGCGGCACCATCCGGCTAAGGCTCCCCAAGGACGCCGAGCCCTCGACGCCGATCAAGTGCGACGATTGCGGCAAGTATCTCGGTACATGGGATGAGCTACAGAGCGATTTCGAGCGCCAGGGCGGCAACAGTGGCGCGTTCCGCCTCGATAAGGGGCGCATCCAGAAGCTCGGCTAACGCGCGTTCGCCCGCAGGAAATAAACGAAAGCCCGTCGCAGCTATTGAGCGTAAGCGACGGGCTTTTTAGGTTGCCACCAGGCGGCTACATCTGAAGGGATCGACCACCTCTGGCCGAAACTCACGAGCGCGTGATCTAGTTCCAATTTTAGCAACTGCTTGACGACCGGATTAGGCGGGCTTCACTGGATAGATCTTCAGCCCTGGAGCTCTTCCTTCGATGGGGATCTTCTCGCACCTTTTTCGCGCGAGTGACTGCACTGTCTGAGCGCGGCCCTAAATGCCTCTGCTGCCAGGTCGCATTTGCGCTTGGATGGACCATTGCTCTGAATCACAATTTCGGCCTGCCTGGTTGTCAAACCGTGCTTTGCCGCAAACTCGTTCAGGTCGTAGGTTTCCGTCCAGCGCGACCGCTTCAAACCTTGCATTTTACCTCCGGGGGTAACGAAATCGTGAGAAGCAACGCGGGACTGCTGAGAAGGTTTCCGATCAGCGGAGCCTAAAAGAGCGCTTGCTGCTGTCCAAACGCGGCACCGCTTTGACGTCAGGATTCTGGAGCCTGCCCTTCGCTATCCATGACTCTGGGGCGGGCTCCCAGTTTACATTTGCTATTTTCATCCGGGCCGAATCAACGACATAGTGAGCCAGGGCCAATCGCAACGCAGTTTGCTGCCTCTATGGCCCCTTCCCCTCCGACGACCGTTCGACGCACCCCGAGCCCCCGCCCTGTTCGGCGGTCGTCGTCTTTTTCCGTGCTACAACAAATGAGAGCGACGCCGTCCCGTGCGGGTGTAAGGTACGGTCGTCGCCCGTACCTCTGACGGCAAACGGGCGCTTGGAAGTCAACTCAGGTGCTTTTGCCCAACTCTGCAGGGAGGAAGCAAGCGCTCTGCAAATTTCATTTCCGCTTTTGAATTTGACGTTATCCGAAACGCGTTCTGGCGTTCGGTCGTAGAGGATTGTCTTCCGCGAGAACAATGGGAAACGCGCGCAGGTGACCTTGTTCGCAGCTTCATAGGTGTTGAGGCTCCGGCCGAAGTCCTCGCCGCATTGCTCGATGTGACAGAAAAACAAAAAAACCCATCGACCGGCGCCGACGGGCTTTGATCTAAGGCGAGCGAGCTTAGCGCGGCGGCCCAGAAATCGGGGCGGCCGCAACCGTGGCCAGGCGCTCACGCTTGCGCAGTGTGGGTTTCTCGTATGTCTTCTTCAAAGGAATTCCCCCGATTTGGTCTTAAAAACGCGGCGAAACTCGCCTGTGCTATCGCCGGTTGTCAAGAGCGTCGGGGGGAGGTGCAACTGGCATTCACTGCATTTGCGTAGCTACGACTACGATTAGCCCCATCGCAGCCGCAACGATGACAGCGATCATAGCGATCTCAAAGCCGCCTCCGCCATTGCCTGCTTTTTTGCCGGCCATGGTCATGCCTTCCGCCAAGGGTGCCAGCCCGCCAAGCCGCCCTCGCGGTGCTGCATCGCCTCGAAGATAACTTCGAACACGCTGTCGACCTCCTCTGGAACTCCTTGGATGATATCCCTTCGCGCCTTGCGGCCGCCATCAGCTCATCGACAAGGTCGCTGATTGCGACGGGATCATCGGTGACGACGTTTGGCAGATGTTCTGCCATCCACCTATCCAGGAATTCCAAGGCTCGTGCGCTCAGACAAGGTGGCCGGCTGCCTTAGGTTCCTTCCTCGAAGCCCTGCACGGTCCTGACGCAGCTTGTGCTCGCCGCGCGGGAACCGCACCCTGGCCTTGATGCCGGGCTTCACCCAATCGACATGCCGCCGGCGACGGCGGTCGGCACCGGCCGCGGCGGGCTGCCCGCCTTCGCCTGCTGCACGCGCGGCCACAGCGCTCGCGCAGACCTGCCCGCAGCGTGACGGCGGCGGCCGCTCGGCCATGCCTGCGAGCATGCCGGCTGCGGCAAGGATGCCGGCTGGGGCTTTGCCCGGCCACGCCAGGAATCGCATTGGTTCTGCTTCTAACATCGCGCCGAGGGCGAGCGCATCCTCTGAAGTTAGCTTTTGCGGCGAGACCGACCAGGCAGGGCCAACTGGTCGAGAGGGCCCCTCGCAAACTGGTTCAGGGGAACGTCCCCCAGCCGCGTTGTGCGCGTCGATGATAAGCGGCTCGAGTCAGCGCATTCTGCGGCGTCAGTTCGCGGCCAAAACATGAGTACCTGAGTCTTGTTTCCTCGGTCCCGTATGGATATAGGCCCCCAAGGCAAACAACTCCCTGGAAACATCATGAAGTCACTTTTGATTGCGTCCTATATACTCGCCTCGCTCTCGCTATCGCCAGGGACCGCGGCTGCGGCCCCGACGCACTATCCCCTAACCATCGAGAACTGCGGTGTGCAGGTCACCTTTGAGAAGGCGCCAGAACGCGCGATCGGCCTGGGCCAGAACAGCGCAGAAATCATGCTGCTGCTCGGTCTTCAGGACAAAATGGCCGGCACCGCCTTCTGGCCAAGCAAGGTGCTGCCTCAGCTCGCCGAGGCCAATGCGAAGGTGAAGCTCCTAACCGTCGAGTTCCCCACTTTCGAATCAATCCTCGCAGAAGATCCGGACTTCGTGGCCGCGGCCTTGCCGAGCCTTCTCGGGCCGAACAGCAAAGTGGCAAAACGCGAAGACTTCGAGAAAGTTGGCGTGCCGACCTACCTTTCGCCCAGCACCTGCCTCAGCACGGCCGGCAGCAAGGACGTCTACGGCAGCCGCGACCGGCTCTGGAACATGGACCTTCTCTACAAGGAGATCGACGAGCTTGCGCGCATCTTCGACGTTGCCGAGCGAGGGGCGGATCTGATTGCCGATCTCAATGCCCGCGAAACAGTCCTCCGCTCCACCGTCTCCGTGGCCGACAAGAAACTGTCCTATGTCTTCTGGTTCTCTAGCCAGTCCCCGTCTGCCGACGCCTATCTTGGGGGCAAGAACAGCTCTTCCGGCTTCATCGCCGACTTGCTGGGCGGTGTGAATGCTGTCTCGGCGGAAGCCGAATGGCCGACGCTCGGCTGGGAAAGCATCATCGCCGCCAATCCGGACGTCATCGTAGTCGCCAGCCTCGACCGCAACCGCTGGGAACTCGACAAGCCCGAAGCCAAGATCAAGTTCCTGACGAACGACCCGGCAACGAGCCAGATGCCGGCGGTCAGGAACAACGCGATTGTCGTTATGGACGGCCAGGCTATGAACCCGACCATTCGCACGATCTACGGCGCCGAACAGGTTGCGGAACAGTTGAAGGCGCGCGGTCTGCTGAAGTAATGTCGCAGTCTCGCAGCATCCGGCAATTCCTGGTGCTCGGCGCCGCACTGCCGCTATCGCTTGCGGCAGTGCTTTTCGTCGTGGCGATCAGCGTCGGGATCGGCGACCTGCCGATCCCGATCACGACAACGTTTTTCGCGATCACCAACAAGCTGGGCTGGACTGCGGCCAAGCTCAGCCGCATTCATGAGACTGTGATCTGGGACTACCGCCTCAGCCGAGCACTTGTCGCAGGCTTCTGCGGCGCGGGTCTTGCGCTGTCGGGCGCGATCATGCAGTCGCTGTTGCGCAACCCGCTCGCCGAGCCCTATGTGCTTGGCATCTCGGCCGGCGCATCGACCGGCGCCGTCGGAATCGTCATTCTGGGGCTCGGCTCGGGGGTTGTGTCGCTGTCGGCCGGAGCCTTTGCGGGCGCCTTCGCCGCCTTCCTTTTCGTCGCCCTTCTCTCTAACGGCACGCGCGGCGGCGCTGACCGGACGATCCTCGCGGGAGTTGCGGCCTCCCAGCTTTTCAATGCCGGGACCTCCTATGTCGTAACAACGACAGGTAACGCCCAGCAGGCGCGCGACGTCATGTTCTGGCTTCTCGGAAGCTTCGGTGGGGTACGCTGGCCCGAATTCATGCTCGTCTCTGTCGTGGTCGGGACCGGCCTTCTCGTTTGTCTTGCCTATGCACGCGTGCTCGATGCATTCGCCTTTGGCGACGAGGCTGCGGCGGCACTCGGCGTCAGCGTCGGCCAAGCGCGCATCACGCTCTTCTGTCTTACCGCCCTCGTCACCGCCACGATTGTGAGCATGGTCGGCTCCATTGGCTTTGTCGGTTTGGTGATGCCGCATGCGGCGCGTTTCCTTGTCGGACCGCTGCACATCAGGTTGCTGCCGGCCTGTGCGATCGGCGGGGCGATCTTCATGGTGCTCGCCGACATAGCCTCGCGCGTGCTGATCCCGCAGCAGGTGCTGCCGATCGGCGTCGTCACGGCTCTCGTCGGCGTACCCTTCTTTTCGGTCATCCTCTACCGCTTCCAGCGTGCGTCATGAGCATCACGGCCGAAAATATTACTTGGAAGGCCGGTTCTAAGACCGTGCTTGATGGGGTGTCGTTCGAGGCGCAACCGGGCGAGATGCTCGGCCTGCTCGGGCCGAACGGCTCCGGCAAGACCTCGCTGCTGCGTCTTCTGGCGGGCCTGAGACAGCCGCATTCAGGACGGATCAGGCTCGAGCGGGAGGACATCAAGGCGATCCCCCGGCGCAGGATGGCGCAGCGCGTGGCGTTTGTGGAACAGCACGCAACGACCAATGCAAACCTCAAGGTCGTGGATGTGGTCAAGCTTGGCCGGTTTCCGCACCGCTCGATGTTTTCCGGCTGGACGAGTGCCGACGAAGAGGCGGTAGAGGAGGCGCTGGTACGCTCCGGCATGGCGGGAAAGCGCTACGAGCGTTGGCAGACCCTGTCAGGCGGCGAAAAGCAGCGTGCGCATATCGCAAGAACGCTGGCACAAAGCCCTAAGGAACTCATTCTCGACGAGCCGACCAACCATCTCGACGTCCAGCACCAGATCGGTCTGCTTGGGCTCGTTGCCAGTCTTCCGATTACAAGCATTGTAGCCCTGCACGACCTCAACCATGCCGCGATGTTCTGCGACAGGCTGATCGTTCTTCAGCAGGAAAAAGTCGTCGCGGCGGGCCGCCCGAAAGACGTCTTGACCGAGGATCTACTGCGCTTCGTATTCTGCATCAATGCGCGCGTAAAGCCTTCACACTATCATGACGGACCGCACATACAATTTCTCCGATAGGTGCTGAGCTCAACAGAGCTTATTTTCTGGTGCGCAATGAGTGCCCCTCAGGCTCCAGCACGGTTAAACACCCGCTGGAGCCAGTCCAGATCAGCGGGCCCGTATACGCCACTGCAACGCGCCGACGACATGAGCGTCGCCCTTCTACGCGGCATGTGCAGATTATCTCATGAAACGACTCGAAGACGAACTACGATCGGTTTTTTCTGAGCTACGCCTAAAAGTTCTGATGTCAGCCGCCGAAAGGTGGCGCATAATCTAGACTTGCCCCTCTGCCCAAAACGGGGGCAAGCCCGGCCTGTCTACCGTAGGTCTCCCAAAACCCCCGCAGGCCGGGCACTATGTCTAAGCTGCATTGTGCCGCGCCGCCCTGATTGCAATTTTTCCATCAGGTGAAGCTGTGGCGACCCGGCCTGTCGCGGGGTGGCTGCCGGCAGTGATCGAGACCCCAGAGGATAGATACGCTCGAGAGGGAACAAGCTGATCGAGTGCAAGTTGGGACGCTCCTTTGTTGGAGTGAGCCTGATGACGGTTAGGCTTTGCAGGGTGGAAGAGATGATCGGCGACATGCCGATATCCCATCGCGTCGCCAGCGCAGACACCCCTTGGAAGGCGGCCAGAAAGGCCACCGGCAAGGACGTCACGGCCCGGAAAGATGAACGCTTTTGGGTGCGGGTGACCGATGAAGGAAACCGCACGGTTTACAAATATGCCTTCAAGTCTGGTGCCTCGGGCCGCCTTTAAGGTTCTGGCCGGCTTGCGCGCCAAGGAATGCTTCAGGCAATCTCCCAACGGGAGGCGCCGGCCATCTTAGTCTGCTGCAAGTGGTGCTGGCACATCTGCCGCGGGTTCTAAGAAGGCGGCGATGATCGCCTCGAGCGATGTGTTCAATGCACCGGAGAACGTGCGGCCCTTCTGCCAGATCGCGACATAGTGATAAAGTGCCGAGGGTTCCACCGGCCTCGCTTCAAGGTGAAACGCAGCGTACTCGCGCGCGATAATCTCGTTGGTTATCGCAATGCCAAGGCCAGCGGACACGTACCCTGCTTCGTGACCATTGCAATCGAACTCGACCAGAATGTCGGGCTCCGCGCCGGCGAAGCGCAGCGCATTGAAATTCATCTGATGGGCAGCGAATTGCGGATCGATATCCACGATGGTCTCGCCTGCAAGGTCCTCGGCATCGACGCGGCCCTGTCTCGAGAACCGATGGTCTGGATGAAAGATGCAGACGTTGCGCGCCGATCCGAGCGGCGCCCATTCGAACAGGCGCGGGTCCAGCGGCAATCTTGAGATTCCGAGATCGGCGCGGCCGGCCAGGATGTGCTCCCCGATCTGTTCGTAGCTGCCCGAGATAGAACGCACGTTCGAAGCGGTCTTGGCATGGATGACGGCAACCACCTTCGGCAGGGTCACGAAACCGAACACGGATGGCGCGGCGATCGCGATCCGCTGCTTTTCTTCATTCTTCATCGCGAAGATGGATGCTTCCAGTCGCCCGAGCGACGTCAGCGCCATTTCGACGTTCCGCAGCAGTTCCCAGGCCTCGAGAAGCGGCACGATGCGGTTGGCGGACCGCTTGAAGAGCGTGAGGCCGACGGTCGCCTCGAGCTGCTTGACATGCTGGCTGACGGCGGGCTGGCTGATGCCGAGCTCGGCTGCGGCCCGCCTTGTCGAGCCCGTTCGCAGCACGGCGCGAAAGACCTGCAGCTGACGGAACTTCAACCCGCCTGGCAGCAATTCCATTGCCTGCGCTCCTTCCAACGGATCGTCCGATCCCCCTTGTGGCTGCTGCCTGGCATACCCGGAGCAAAACCTGTGGGCGGCACGCGCGAGATCAGGCGCGATCCCGCACGATAATATAGTCACTATAGTGACTGGTAAAGCTGAAGGTTTGCTTATCGCTATGCGCGCATGCGCCTGGCCGAGATTTTTGGAGCGAACGTTCGCAGGGTCCGCCTGAAGCGCGGAATGACCCTGGAATCGCTGGCGACCGAGGTGGGGCTCGCCTACAGCTATATGGGCGGCATCGAACGCGGGCAAAAGAACCCCAGCCTGGACGTGGCCGAGAGGATCGCGAAGGCGCTGGAGTGCGATCCCGTCACTCTTCTGCGCGTAACCGCCACGGACAAATAGCTGGCTCCGAAGATCAGCAGTCCACGCCTCAATCGCTTGCGTTCTTGCACAGTTCAGATCCGCGCTCGCGCCGGCTTGCCGGATACGCTTCGCCCTTCAGGCTGGCAATGCGTCGGCTGTATTCCTGGCGGCGTAAGGCTGGACCAGCCTTCGCGGCATTCGCAAACCGCAAACTTCGTTTGAGAATAGTTCGACGCTATAACAATGTCTTATAGCAAAAATAATGAAAATTATAGATTGAACGCAGATAATTCCGATCATAGCATAATCGAGATCTTCGAGTTAACCCCAAGTTACTCATTACACAATTCACAACCATAGGTGTGGCAGCCGATCAAGGTGCAGATGAGGGGCATGTCTTACCGTATTTTACCCCAAGGAAATGCCAGATGGGTGGTTTTACTGCTCAGTTTGCTGTCGCCCTCGCCGTGACCATCAGCCTTGGGCTGATCAGCGGGTGTCTGGGGACGACTGCCGGATTGTTCCTGGCCATCTCGAAAGGCGTGGCGCGCCCGCGGCTCACCAGAATCGTGACGGCCTACACCACGATTGTGCGTGGCGTGCCTGAACTTCTCATCATCCTGCTCATCTATTTCGGCGGGACCACGCTGGCCAGCAGGCTCGCCGGCCGCTATGTCGAGGTGAACGCCTTCAGCGCCGGCGTCATCGCGCTATCGGTGGTTTTCAGCGGCTATGCGACAGAAGTGTTCCGCGGCGCGATAGCCGCAGTGCCTTCCGGCCAGACTGAAGCGGCCAAGGCGCTTGGCCTGACCGCCTGGCAGCGGTGGCTTCTCGTCATCGGGCCGCAGATGCTGAGGCTGGCGCTGCCTGCCTATGGCAATTTGTGGATCTCGCTCTTCAAGGACACCGCGCTGGTCTCGATCGTCGGCCTGACTGACATCATGCGCGTGGCCTATGTTGGCGCCGGATCCCTGCGCGCGCCATTGACCTTCTATCTTGCGGCATCGGCCCTCTATCTGTCGCTGACCACCCTCACGCTGCTGTCGATCCGCTTGGCGGAGCGGCGCTATCCCGCTCTTGGCCGCTAGGAGGGGCGCGCTCCATGAACCTCCCTCTGATGCTCGACGCGGTCGCTGTCCTGCCTTCCGGCATTGCGCTTACCCTCACCTTGACGGTGCTTTCGCTGACCGCCGGATTTCTCCTGTCTGTGCCGCTGGCCTTCGTCCGCGCCTTCGGGCGTCCCGTCTTCTCGTGCGCGGCGCTGGCCTACACCTATGTCGTTCGCGGCACGCCGATGCTGGTGCAGCTCTTCCTGATCTACTACGGACTCGGGCAGATCGAGGCGGTACGGGCAAGCATCTTCTGGGTGGTGCTGCGCGATCCCTTCTGGTGCGCGCTGCTTGCCTTTTCCCTGAACAGCGCGGCGCATACGACGGAGATCCTGTGCCGCGGTCTCCAGTCCGTGCCGAAGGGCGCCATCGAGGCGGCCGCCTCGCTCGGCTTGAAGCGCTTCCAGACCGCCCGCCTGGTCACTTTCCCGATCGCTTTTCGGATATCGCTCCCGGCCTACGGCAACGAGGTGGTTGGGATGATCAAGGGCTCGTCGCTGGCCAGCACCGTAACGCTGCTCGAGGTCACCGGCATGGCCAGACAGATGGTTTCGACTACCTTCGCGCCTTACGAGATGTTCATCGTCGCCGGAGCGATCTATCTGCTGTTGACGTCAATAGCCGTGAAAGCCACGCAATTCCTGGAACGCAGGCTTTCGACCGACCGCCGGCCAGCGCAGCGGTCGAGATCACGATGGCGCCCGCCCTTGCCCGGCCAAGGCGTCACGACGCCGCTGCCCTGAAGCGGCGCCGCTCCAGAAACTGCTTCCAATCCCGACCAACGAAAGAGGTGCATCATGCGCATACCCCTGGCTATTGCCTTCGCTATCGCGTCGCTGACGCCGGCTTTGCCTGCCGGCGCGAGCGAACGCGTCATCTCCATCGCCTCCGAAGGCGCCTCGCCGCCCTGGGACGGCACGGACGACAAGGGCGAGCTCTACGGCTACGACATCGATGTCGGCCGTGAGCTTTGCCGCCGCATCACAATCAAATGCACTTTCGTGCCGCAGGACTGGGATGGGATCATCCCGGCCCTGCTGGTCGGCAAATTCGATGTCATCATGTCCGGCATGGCGATCACCGAGAAGCGCAAGCAGTCGATCGCCTTCTCTGTCCCTTATGCGAGCGGCTTCAACCAGTTCGTCGTGCGCAAGGAGCTCGGTCTCGATCCTGGCGACATCAGGCAAAAGGTCAATTTGTCGACGATCGGAGACAAGGAAAAGGCGGCCATCGACCGTCTGCGAGCGACGCTGAGCGGCAAGGCGATCGCGGTGCTGCGCTCGTCGAATTCGGAAGCGGTGGTGAAGCAGCTCATGGGCGATGTCGTGACGATCCGCAGCTATGACAGCCTGGACAACATGAAGCTCGACCTTGCAGCGGGCCGCGTCGACGGAGGCCTCGCCGACTATTTCACGTGGCGGGATTTTCTGGAGACTTCGTCGGGGTCGGGGGCAGCGTTCTTCGGCCCTGAACTGAAGGGCGGCCTCTGGGGACCTGGCGTCGGCGCCGGCATGCGCAAGGACGATACCGAGCTGCTCGCCAAGTTCAACGCGGCGATAGACGCCGCCACGAAAGACGGCACGATCAAGGCGCTGAGCCTGAAATGGTTCAAGACCGACATCTCCCCGGCAGCCTCGAACTGAGCCAGCGCCGAGCCCCGCTGAGGAAGCCGTCGCGACAAATTTGCAACACCAGCTCCGAAAACCCTATTTTAACCATATCGGGTTGAAATTCTGCCACCTTCGCCATCTTGGTGAAGCGAGTGTTTACGCGGACGGCGC